>DASSUE010000197.1:0-12728 GCA_035707305.1 Gemmatimonadales bacterium | reverse complement strand
CGGACACGAACGACCTCCAGCGTACCGGTCGGTCCTCGGGGTCAGCCCGAGCGCGCCTGAACTTCCTCCGATGTCAGGCCATAGAGCGGCGGGGTCGCCACGTCGAGCATGCCGAGCATGAGGTAGAGCTGGCCGCGGTGGTGGGCCTCGTGCTCGACCATGGCGCGAAGCCACTTCCAGGTGGTGATCGGGGTGCCTGCGGGCGTCCGGCACTTCTCCGTGAGCCTGGTAGCCGGTAGCGTGGCGAAGATCGCATGCGACTCCGCGTGCAGCCGCTCGAAATAGTCCATCACGGCGTCATACCCGTCCGCCAGCTCCCGGCCGCATCCGGGATACGCGCTGGGGCGCCCAGCCACGGTTTCGGCGTACATGAAGCGTTCGATCGTGGCGAGGTGACGGATCAGATCGCCAAACGAAAACCTGCCGGGGCGATAGGCCCACTCGAGCTCCGCCGGCGGAATGCAGCCGATCACCCGCCGGGTGCGCGCGCGCACGTTGTCCCAGTACTCGAGAAACTGGGGCATGGATCGGATCTCCACCGAACCCCCTGACGCACTTGGTTGAGCGGCCCGGCCGCCGCCGAAAGGTAGACTATCCGACGGCCGGGTCGGAGGTCACGCCCCGATCCAGCACCCCGCGATCCCACCGTCGCAGCAGGAACAACGCGATGAATCCGCCCAGCACCGGCACCGCGGCGAGAAAGAGGTGGTTGATCGGATTGGACCATGGACTGGTCAGCTGGCGCCAGGTGACCGCGACCGTGACGGCGTGGATTGCCAGCGCCGCGCCGTACGCTACGGTGCGGAAGATTCCCAGGAACAGGCAGAGGGCGAGCGCGATCTCGATCGCGCCGAAGAGGTATCCGATCGTTTCCGACACTTGCATTCCGTAGAAGTGTCCCCAGATCCCCACCGTGTTTTCGGGCACGACGAACTTCTCGACGCCCCACTGCAACAGAAACAGGCCGAGCGTGGCGCGAAGCGCGAGGAGCGCTCGGCGGACCGCCGCGTTGAAACCATCGTCATCCATGAGCTACTCCTTCACCGTTGACTTTCGGTTTTTGTTCGGTTAGCATGGGTCTCTCATCGTGGGAGGGGTCCAATGGCGGTCGACGATCTGGAGCGAAAGCTCGGCGTCCTCATGTCGCTCGCCGCCGACGACCGCGACGGTCCCCCGCCGCCCCGCCTCCGTCATACCCGCTCGCTCGGCGCGCTCGGTCCGCTGAACATCCGGGACCTGCGGCCCGCCGCCGGTGTGCGGATGAAGCTGCTCCGCATCTTGATGACGAACGCGTGCAGCTTCAACTGTCACTACTGCCCCATGCGCAGAGATCGGGCCCTGCCGCGCACGCTGCTCAAGCCGGACGAGCTGGTGCGCATCTTTCTGGGCGCGGTCTCGCGCGGGTGGTGCGAAGGGCTTTTCGTCACGACCGGCATTCCCGGCCGTCCGGTGCACGTCACCGACCAGCTGATCACCGCCCTCGAGTTGCTGCGGGAGCGACACCGGTTTCGCGGCTACGTCCACGTGAAGCTGGTGCCCGGCGCGGACGAGGCGCAGATCGAGCGGCTGACCTCGCTCGCGAGCCGCGTGTCGGTGAACCTCGAGGCTCCCTGCGGCGCCAGTCTCGCGCAGATCGCCCCGGACAAGAATTTCGACGTGACGCTGAACGCGTTCGAGCGGGTTCGATCCCTGGTGGTGCTCGAGCGGGCGGCGCGTGCCGCGGGCCGTCCCGCCGACCCGCTGCACCCTGGTGGCGCCTCGGGGATGACCATGCAGTTCGTCGTCGGTGCCACGGCCGATTCCGATCGGACTCTCGTGGCTACCGTGGCGCAGCTGACCCGTGCCGGCGGAGTTCGTGGCCCGCACTTCAGTGCGTTCCGTCCCATCGCGCGAACCCCCATGGAAGACGTGCCTGCCACGCCTGCGCTGCGCGAGCATCGGCTGTATCAGGCCGCGCACCTGCTCACCGACTACGGCTTCACGCCCGATGAAATGGTCTATGAGCAGAGCGGCAACCTCCCCCTGGCCACCGACCCCAAGACCTCGTGGGCCCTGGCGAACCCAGACCGGTTTCCGGTCGAGGTGCATACGGCGCGATACGAGGAGCTAGTGCGCGTGCCCGGTATCGGACCCGTCGCGGCGCGGCGCATCGTCGCCCAGCGCCGCGGCGTGGTGCTCCGCGGTCTGGCCGACCTTCGCTCGTTGGGCGTGGTGACCTCGCGGGCCGCGGGATTCCTGACCCTGCGGGGGCGGCAGCTTCCGACCACCCGGTGGTCGCAACAGCTGGGGTTCTGGGCGGCCGAAGACGATGTTGGCGTGCACCATCTGGCCTACGAGGTGAGCCCCGGCACGTTCCGCTAGCCGTCGCGATTCGCGACGAACAGCTCTCGTCCCCACCGGTCTATCGCCGACCGCGGCGACAGCCCGGCGTCCGCGAGCCAACCGAGCCATTGCTCGCGCCCGAAGAGACCTTCGACGTGCCGGTCGTGGACCAGTGCCGTGCGTCCGTCCGCTTCGCGCAGCACGATGGCGTAGTCCACCAGATAGGTGTGGTCGTCGGCGTCGGGATCCCACGACCACTCGAGATAACGCAGGGCCCGCCCGTCGGGGCCGTCGTGCCCGCCGTGTTCGGTTTGAGCCACGAATGTCTCGCGGGTGCAATCGGGAATGACCACGACGGTCCCACCAGGCCGGCAATGCAGGGCGGCGGTGCGCAGCGAGGCCTGCACGTCATCGGGATCGGTGGCGTACATGATCGCGTCGTGGATCAACACCAGTTCGAAGTGCCGGCCGAGCCGAAGTGACCGCATGTCGCCCACCAGATGCTCGCATTCCGGATTGACCTTCTCGCTCACGGCTAGCATGGCTGGGGCGCGGTCGGTGAGCGTCATCCGGAAGCAGCGCTTCAGATGAAAGGCGAGGCTCCCGCCTCCGGCGCCCAGCTCCAGGAGCGTCGGGCGAGGGACCGTGAGAGGGCCGAGTCGAGTGAGGAGGTCGTCCGCTTCTTCGACGTAGTCGCTCGGTGGGGACAGCAGAGGCCACCATTCGGCGAGGTCGTCGTAGAGCCGGGGCAACGGTACATCGGTCACTTTCGCCGGCCCGCGCTCGCCTTTGGTTTGGCGGCACGCTTACGCTTGGTGGCGACGCCTTTGCGCTTTCCGGCAGGCTTGCGCTTCGCGGGCTTCACCCGCTCGGGCAGCTCCGCCCGACCGGTATCACGGTTCCATCGCTCGTACGCGTCGGGCGAAATCTCGCCGCTGACCAGCAGCTCGGCGAACTTCCGCCGCTGGGCCTTACTCTTGAATCGCATCCCCGTCCCTCCGTTCTCGAGCCTGGCGTACCTCGGCGCGGCGTGTCTACCGGCCCGAGGGCATCAGCGTGCAATCTACCGCGCCGGCTGCGTGTGCCGGGCCAGGCGGAGCCGGAGATGTCGCTTCACGTCGGGCCACTCCTCGACGAGGATGCTGTAGATGACGGTGTCTCGCACCGAACCGTCGCGGCGCGGCTGGTGGTGGCGGATGACGCCGTCCCGTTTGGCGCCGAGCGCGGCGATGGCGTTCTGAGATGCGAAGCTGAAGTTCTCGGTGCGAAATCCCACCGCCCGGCAGCCCACGGTCTCGAAGACATGGCCGAGTAGCAGGAGCTTACAGGCGGTGTTCACGAAGGTGCGCTGCCAGCTGGCGGGGTGTGCTGCCCACGATGGTCCCGGTCGCCAGCTCTCGGACCACCCACGGTAAAAACCCGCCGGTTCGCTGACCCTCGAGCGCTTCCTCGATGTAGCGAGTGATGTGGTCCGGCTCAGGGACGAACGTGAACCAAAGCTCCCATAGCCGGCCGTCGGACGCGGCGACGGAAAGGCCCGGTGCGTGCGACGTGGCGAGCGGCTCGAGCCGCGCACCGTGGCCTTCCAGCGTCACCGGCGAGAGGAGATCACTGCGCCAGCGGCCGGCTCAGCTTCGGACCCCGGGCGGGCGGTAGTCCACGCTTCGCTTCACCGCGATGTCGATTTCCTCGGGCGTGACGAGCTGTATGGTGCGAAGGCGCGCCGCTCCAACGGCGTTCACCGCGACGCTGATCGCCGCGGCAGCGGTGGCGTCGGGCAGCTCGGCGATGACGAAGGCGTCGGACTCGCCCAACGCGAAGTAGAAGCTCTCGAGCTTTCCGCCGGCCTGCTCGGTGAGCCGCTGCACCACTGCGCGGCGCGCCGTGCCGCCCTCCTTCAGCAACCCGTGCGCGCCCTGCGCGGTGTAGGACACCTGCCAGAGAAACCTCGGCATTCCGCTGCTCCTGTGATTGGGAGGCTCTAAGGTACTGCGCCCGGCGCCGCGCGCGAGCCATCGCCTGGGGCGGAGCGCCGCTACCGATAGCCTCCGGACGCCACCAGGATCTCACCGGTGAGCCAGCCCGAGTCCTTCGAGGCCAGGAACACCGCCATCGGCGCGATGTCCTCGGGCTGCCCGAACCGGCCCAGCGGTGTCGCAGCCACGACCTGCCGCTCAAAGTCGCTCCCGATGATCCCGGCCCGGTGAACTCCCTCCGTCTCTACGCCGCCCGGATTGATTGAATTGACCCGGATTTTCCGCGCCCCCAGCTCCTTCGCGAGCACGCGCGTGATCATGTCCACCACGCCCTTGGTCGCGGTATAGACCACCGACGACGGCGGGTGGATTGGCTCGCAACCGAGCCGATAGTGATCACGCTACCGCCCGCGGGTCCGAAGTGCTTGACCGCTTCCGCTGGTCCGGGTTTGCTGGATTAGCCGCCGGACGTCGTTGGCCTTGGAGACGTCGGCCTGGACCGCGATCGCCTTACCCCCCTGCCGCAGTGATCTTCCCGACCACCTGGTCGGCGCCGGTTCTGCTCGAGGCGTAGTTCACCACGACCGCGACGCCTTCGGCGATGTTTCGACCACTGTCGCAATGATCAACCCAGGACGCGCGAGCCGGTTCCCGCGGGCTCAGATCGAGGCCAGCCGGGCCAGGTAGGCGCGGAGCACCTCTCGCTGGAGGATGAGACTGGCGAACTTGCCCTCGCGGACGATCTCCACCAGGTCGGCGGTTTCCAGCTCCTTCATGTGAGGCGAGAGGGTGGCGGGGCTGATTCGGTGGGCCTCTTGCAGGCGGCTGCACGCGACCGGCTCTCACGAGGATCCGATCTCCTTCAGGATCTCATACCGGCGCCGCTCGGCGAGGGCCCGGGAGATCCGGGCGAACTGGCGGTCGGTCAGGCGGACAGCCTTTGCCGATCCCATCGATCTCGTCAGGGGGCGGGTGCGGCGAGGTTAACGCGCACGGAACTGACCGCGGGCGAGGGGGCGAGCCGCCCGCGCTCAGTGCGGCGATCAACGCGGAAACGTTCAACAAGACCATGGCAACGCCCCGCCTACGTCACTGTACCCCGATTACACCGCGTACCCCGATTACACCGCGACCCGCGCCGCTCGGCTGCTGCGTGGTCTCGGTGCGGCGAGCATCGCTTCCAGCGCGCCGAAGCGGTCTGCCCACCAAGTTTTCATCCGGGTGACCGCCTCGCGGTCCACCAGCTTCTTGTGCTGCACGGCAACCTGGGACTTGGCCGGCCCTTTCGCGACGAAGTACAGGTCGACGGCGGTCCCATCCGGCCAGTTGACTCGCATGGTCTTGCCACTGGTCGCGGTCCGAATGGTGATCCGCGTGTCCCCAAGCCAGCGGCGCCGAGTGCGGGCGTCATGGAACGCCCGATAGACCCGGCTCACCGGTGCCTGGAACACTTTGCTCTTGCTGGCTTCGTAGCCGCCTCCCCGCCGCTGGCCGATGTCCCTCAGGCCCTTGATGCGCTCGTAGCCCACGGTGACGGCCTGGGTCCACCAACCCGGCACCTTGTAGGTCTTCGAGACGTAGTCGGCGATCTCCCGGTGCGACCACTCGTATGCGGCCACGCGATCGAGGGCCTGGACCCAACGCTCCCAGGTGCAGCCGGTTTTCGCCTTGATCGTCGCGTCGGCCATGCCGGCTAGGGTGGAATACTCCACTGCCGGCGAAAGTGTCACTGAAGCCGAAGCTGTAGCTGCGGGTGGCTGTTTGCGAAGGAGGAGCTGTGCGCGGGCAGCAGTGTAGGCTTCGCCCGTCTTCTGCATGCGGGCGCGGACGAGGCGCTTGAAGTCCTTGTTGGTGGGCATGGGAAGCATCCTTTGGTCGAGCCACCGGCGCACTCCCCAGCAGCGGCGCCGTGCGGCGACGCAAAGGACTCGTAGGGTTGATCCGGGAGTATGCCCCCCTTTGCCTCTCGCCGGACCCCCGCTGGGGGAGGGTCACCGAGGTTGGGCGTGGACCGCCGCCCGTGCGTCTAGGATGCACACGGGCTGCCGGGGGCGCAAGCGTGGTCGGCTTACGGTCGCGCCAACCACGCTCCCACGGCGAATGAGACCGTCACGGCGGCGATGCCGAACAGGACAAGCGCCAGCACTTCGGCCGATCCTGCGTCTACCAGTGGATCGGTTTCGCGTCGGCCAAGCCATCGCAGAGCGATTCCCAGAAGCGCGGCTTCGAGTCCACCCACAAACATGAAGAGCCGGAGCCGACGACCGACCACACGGCCGATGGCGGCACCCGCGGCCGCGCTTCCACCGGATACAATGAGAAGGCTCCACGACACGCTGCGAGCTCTCGCTAATGACCCACGATATGGAGGATGTTGCCGTCCGGGTCCTTGAACCATGCCGCCCGGAAGTCGCCAGCCACGTGCACGTCGTCTTTGACAGTGAGCCCCGGCAGATCATAGTGCTCGAAGGTGACGCCGCGTGCCTTGAGATCCCGCACCAGCTCCTCGACGTCGTCCACCACCCAGGTGGCGGTTGTGGCCTGGTTGGTGCCGGCGTACTGGGACGCATACACCACGACGTCAGAGTCGCCGCTCTTGAATCGTGACACGCCCTCCTCTTCGGACCCGAGCGGTGTGAGGCCGAGCGTCTTGCGATAGAACTGCTCGGCGACGGCAAGATCTTTCACCGGGATGGTGGCGATCGCGTCCTTGTCTCCTAGCATCGCTGTCTCCTCCACGTTGCAAAATTGAGCCGGGCTGCGGCAGTTGCCATGCATTACTGGCCCGGGCTCGCCGCGACCCGCTGTGCCCCAACGCACTGCGGGCAAACGGTCTTCAGCTTCTCGAGTAGCTGCCTTAGCAGGCATCGTAGCGGCGACGAGGTGTTGACGAGGTGTTATGGGGCCGTGATCTGATTCAGCGAGGGACTTGACAATCTCGCCCCGTTGTATAGAGTACTTTGTATGACAAAGTATACCTATCCGAAGCGCGCTCCCTCCGAATGGCTCCGCCACTTCGACTCGAACCGCAAGTCGCTGCTCGCGATTCCCTGGGATGAGGGCGCCGAGCTAAGCCCTGCGGAGCGCAATCTGGTGAGTAGATCGATCGCCGAGTTCCAGCGCGGCGAGAGCTCCGAAGGCCGGCACCTCATCTCGTATGCCGACGCCTATGCCCGGACCACCGGCGACGACGCCTATGCCGGCGCGATCAGGCTGTTCATTGCGGAGGAGCAGCGCCATGCGCGCGATCTCGCCCGGTTTCTTGCGATCAACGGGTTACCGCTTGCCAGGCACAGCGTAGTCGACGCGGTGTTCCGGCGGCTGCGCAATCTGTTTGGCACCCTCGAAGTGTCGATCGCCATTCTCATCCTGGCCGAGATCATCGCACAGGTGTACTACCGGGCGCTGCGCGACGCGACCAGGTCCCGCATCCTGACCCGGCTCTGCGACCAGGTCCTGCGCGATGAGGCCGAGCACGTCCGGTTCCAGGCGCAGCAGCTGGGCCGCCTGCGGGCCACACGGAACCGGGTTCTCTATCTCGGAACCATGCTCGCGCAGCGTCTGGTGTTCGCGGCCACCTGCGGAGTCGTCTGGATGTCGGCCCACCGCCGCGTGCTGCGGCAGGGCGGCTATGACGCCACGCGTTTCTGGGCCAGCGCGTGGCAACATTTCGACGGCGCCTTCCGCGTGAGTCTCGACGCACGGAACGCGTGCCGCTCGCAGCCGGAGTCAGCATTGTCGAGTCGCCCCGAAGCTCCGCGACGGCCCGCCGCGTCAGCGGCTGAGCGCGGCGTGGCGATCGAGAATCCGCACGACGTCCCGCACCGGCAGCGCTTCTACGGTACCGTATCGTCCGGTCACCGTCCGAGCCGTGAGCACGGAGTTGTAGATCGCTTCTTCGGTGGCCTCGACGACTGCCTGGAATAGTCCTGACATGGCCTCGTTACCGAGCTCGGACGTCGCGACGCGGGACCCGCCGGGCGCACGGCGCATACCCGGGTGCGTCGAGAAGGCGATGACGTAATCGCCCGATCCGTTCTCCATCACCGAGCCGGTCCGCCCGAGTCCGACGACGGCGCGCGCGGCGAGCCGCCTCAGGTTGCGGTCGGAGAGCGGGGCATCGGTGGCCACCACGATCATGATCGAGCCCTTGGAACCCGGTGGCGCCGTGCCCGTCCGTACGCCGTGCCGGCCGAGTGCGCGGCCCACCGGCACTCCCAACATCAGGAGATCGCCCCCGAAGTTCGACTGCACCAGGACCCCGACAGTCCAGGTGCTATCGGTCGCGACGGCTCGTCGCGACGACGTGCCGATGCCACCCTTCCACCCGAATGCAACGGTCCCGGTTCCCGCGCCGACACTGCCTTCGGCCACCGGCCCGGGTCCCGCGCGTTCGACCGCTTCGCGCACCTGCGCCGCAGCCACCGGCCGGCTCCTGATGGCGTTGAGGACGTACCCGTCGTTGGTCTCACCGACCACCGGATTGATCGAGCGAACCTCCGACATCCCGGGTTGCGCCAGCATCCACTCGGCTAGCGCGTCGGCAGCCTTCCAGACGCAGAGGGTGCAGGTCAGCAGGATAGGCGTCTCCAGCTCACCGAGCTCCGCCACCTGCGTGGCGCCGATCAGCTTGCCGAATCCGTTCCCGACGTGGATGCCGGCGGGCACCCGGTCGAGGTACGCGTTGCCGCCGTGGGGGAGAATCGCGGTGATCCCGGTTCGGACCGAGTCACCGACGTGAATGGTCACCTGACCTACCCGTACCCCGGCGATGTCGGTGATGGCGTTGAGCGGACCGGGGGTGAGCACTCCAGGGCGGATTCCGAGCGCGCGAGCGCGGGGCAAATCCTGCGCATCGGCGCCCGCTACGGGCAGGCACGCGAGCAGCGCGAGCGCTAGCCGGTGACGCACGCGGCTGCTAACGGAGCGCGCGCCGGTCGTACAGCCGGCGCTCGCCCAACGCGCGGCGGTCGCCGATCGCACGCCGCTCCACGGCGTGCCCTGGCTCCGAGGGCTGTTCCGAGACAAAACTGTGGCTGGGCAAGAGGTCGGCGGCGGCGTGCGGAAGCCGAACCAGCCACGCGTCCCGCACCAGACGCCCGGCCTGCACCAGCGCGCTGACGGCGGGCCCGAGCACGCTCGGAGCCAGTCCCGTGAGCGAGGCGAGCGAGTCGGGTGTCACGCCGGGCGATCGTCCGCTGGGATGGCGCCCGAGCGCGGTGACCACGCGTTCCTCCGCCGGCGCGGCGGCGCTCCCCGCGTCCGCCGGCTTCGAGAGGGCCCGCGCCAGAGTGAGCGTGCTGGTGCCCGATTTTTCGGCCGCGCGTGCCAGCGCCCGCGAGAGCGCCAGCGCAAGGTGCTCTGCGAGCTGACTGGGCTCGCTTACCAGCTGGGGAACAGTCCCCAGCGCATCATGCAGCGTGACGGTCAGAGCGCGCTCCAGCTCGTCCACGGGGGTGCCGATCGACTGCGGCATCGGTGCCTCCTGTCGTTTGCACTGCCAGGGGGGCGTGGGGGAGGGCCGTGTTCAAGCTACAACCGGGGAGCCGCGGTGGGAGCCCTGTTACAGCATCAATATGCCGCGCTGCACACCGGCCGCGACGGCCTCCGCGCGGGTGGAGACGCCAAGCTTCTCAAACAGCGACACGACGTGCGTCTTCACAGTGTGGCCGGAGATACCCAATCGCGCGGCGATGGCCTTGTTGCCTAACCCCGCGGCAAGGCAACTCAGGATCTCGAGCTCCCGCTGGCTGAGCGGTTGCCGCGAGTCTCCGGCTGTCACCCGCCGCGCACTGCGCGAGCGCGTGCCCGTCGCCAAGTGGGGGGACAGGACCGCCAGCCCGGCGGCCACCGCGTCGAGTGCAACGCCCAGCTCGGCCGGCGACAGGTCCAGTGGGAGGGCGGCACGCGCACCGCGGCGGAGTGCCTCGGACGCCCACCGCTCGACCGGCTCGGGGCCTAACACCATGAGGCACGCGGCGCCGGGCAGGGTTGGGCGCTGTTCCAGCAAGGGAGCCTCCCCCTCCTCGAGGGCGAGCAGCACGACATCGGCGTGCGGTTGCGCGTCATCGTTCACAGTCCACCCCGCGGCGCCCGCCACGAACACGCCGGGCCGTCGGGCGAGCGCGGCCTCGAGCCGGGTGCGGACCTCGCGGGAGCGCGCCACTACCAGCACCCGGGTCACGCCGCCCGATGCGAGTTGCTGCCGCGGACGAAGCGGGCGATCGAGTCGCTCGGAATTGCGTGCGCGAGACCGTTCACAATCATCGTGCTGATGCCGAGCAGCCGTCCGCGGGCGTCGCCGACGGGGCCGCCGGAATTGCCCGGCGCGAGCCGCAGATCGATGCGGAGAAAGCGGTCGAGCGGGTGCGGTCCCGATCGGGGCATGGCGTGGACCACGCCGACCGCCACCGCGTTCGGCACGCCGAAGGGATGGCCGATCGCCACTACGAGCTGACCCGGCCCTGCCGCCGGTGCCGGATGTGCGGTGCTGAGGTTGCGGGCATCCACCGCGATCATTGCGAGGTCGCACGATGCATCACGGCGGCACATTTGCCCGCGCAGCACCCGCCCGTCGGCGAGCCGCACCTGCGGCGCGGCGCCGACGGCGACGACGTGCGCGTTGGTCACGATGAGGCCGTCGGGGTCCCAGATGACGCCGGCACCGCCCGAACCTGGCCCGCTTCGTATCTCGACCGTCACCCGGCGCAGCCATGCGGCCAGTCCCGCGATCTCGTCGTCCAGGATCAGCGTCGGCCGGCCTCCGTCCGGCGCCCTACGGTGATCGCGATACCGACCAGCTGACCGCCGCGAAGTGCCCGGAGCTCGAGTGCGTGACCCACGCGGTCTGGCCCCAGCGCTGCCAGCAGCTCGGCCGGATCACTCACCGGCTTCCCGTCCAGCGCCACGAGGATGTCCCCCAGCATCACCCCGGCGCGTTCCGCGGGCCCTTGGGGCTCGAGCGCCACCACGACGAGCCCGAGCGGCCCCAGATCATGTGCCTGGCGCAGCGGGTCGGGGAGGCGGACGGGCTGGGAGGCGATGCCAAGATACCCGCGGCTCACGCCTCCAGTAGCGAGCACCTGATCTACCACCCGGTCGACGGTGGCAGCGGGAATGGCGAGCGCGATCGAGCGGGCGAGCCGCGAGCTATTCATCCCAAGTACCCGCCCGCCCGCCTCGACCAGCGCGCCACCCGAAAAGCCGTCGTAGATCGCCAGATCCAGCCGGACGAACTGGTCGATCCGCCCTCCGTGCCACGTCCGCCACTCGCCGTCCACGGCACTGACCACCCCCATGCTCGCCGTCGGGCTTCCGCCGGGGCGCCCAACCGCGAGGACCAGCTTCCCGGGCACGAGCGACGCGGGGTCCCCGCGATCGGCGGTCCGAAGGGTCGCGCCGGCGCGAAGGACCGCGATGTCGGTGGTGGAATCGCGGCCCGCGAGGGTGGCGGAGGCCGACGAACCGTCGGGAAGCGTGACCGTGATATCGTCGTCGCGCGCAATCGTGCCGTTCGAAGCTACGATGACGCCCGGCCGCCAGACGATGCCGCTGGACGGAATCCGTCGCCGGGCATGGATGGCGACGACCGACCTCGCCGCGTGCGCAACCGCACGCGAAAGGTCGTCGGACAACGCGGCGAGCACTCCGGCCGCGGCGGGCGTGCTGCCGCTCATACGGTCTCCTTCAGGAAGAGCGACCGGCTGGCGTAGTCGATCACGGCACCCTGCGCCTCGAAGACGTCCGCGCCGACGATCGCGTCGACCGGGGCCTCACCCTTCAACGCAAGCGCCTGGTTGACGTGACTGAGGTCCATTGCCATCAAGGTCTGGAGCTGCGGTGGAACGCCGGCGAGCAGCAGCCGGCCGTCGGGAACGTGATATACGTCGAGCCGCCCGGCACCGGCGCCGCCGCCCTGAAACGGCACCTTGGTGAGCGTGAGCCCAAGCTCCCGGGCGAGGGTCAGACTGATCACCGTGCTGGCTCCGCCCGTATCGAGCAGCACCGACACCCATCGGCCGTTCACCGTCCCGGCCGCGTGCAAGTGCCCGACGCCGCTGCGCGTCAGGGGAATTCGGTGATAGCCACTGTCGGGGAAACGCTCGGACAAGTGCATTGCCACCTCCGGTCAAGTCCGGCTGACACCGAACGATGCAGCGGAGGGAAGGCACTCACCATCGCACGTATGGGCGAGGACTAGCCGGTCGTGGGCGGGCGGATGCGCGCGGCCTTGGTGAGGAGGTAGTTCCGCTCCGGAATGCTGCGGGTTCCCTCCGCCGCCAGGCGATAGTGCGCCGCCGCGCGCCCCGGCTCGCCGGCCATCTCCAGCAGGTGCCCCCGCACCGCGTCGAGCCGGTAGTGACCGGCGATTCGCTGGTCGGCGTCGAGCGGGGCGAGCCGCTCGAGACCAACGGCCGGACCGTGCACCAT
>DASSUE010000196.1:0-11306 GCA_035707305.1 Gemmatimonadales bacterium | reverse complement strand
GAGAAGGACCTGATCCTCGATGCGCTCAAGACCGCGCGAGGCAACCGGGCCAAGGCCGCTCGCCTGCTCGAGACCACGGAACGCATCGTTCGCTACAAGGTCCGAAAGCACGGGATCGACCCGACGCGATTCCGCGGCTGACGCTCCCGTCGCTCAATCCCGTCGGCTCCGGTTCGCATCCGACGTTCTGGTCAGTTCCCCAGCCTCGCTATTCCGTCGGCACTCGCGTTCCCAACACCCCATCACGCAAGTCGTTAGCCCGAATCAACGCCGTCAATCGTGCGGCTCTGCCACCCGGAACGCCGCTTGCCCTGTTGACGCCTGACCGTGCGCGCGTGCTGTGGTGGTGCCGGCGCACAAGCCAGATTCTCGAACGTACGAGGTACATCGCATGCCAAGGACCGATGCCCGGATCGCTTTCTGGTCTGTGACCGTTGGAGCGACGTTGATGCTCGCGGACGATGCCGCAGCTCAAACGCTCACGGTGGGAGCCCCCACTGGGACGGCACCGCGCGCGGTGCCGGTCGTCGTGCTCCGCCCCCGTTACCAGATCCGACTCGAGAGCGCGTGGCCGGTTCCGCAGGGCGAAACGGATGCTTGCAACAACCGGGCGTCGGACCGCCTCGAGGGATCGCTGTACCGGGTTGGCCCCAACCGGTACGAGGGCCGCTTTGCCCGCGAGACCCGGCTAGGGTTCTGCGGCACCCACGGCACGGCGGTGGATGCCTGCAGCGCGGTGCTTCGCGGCGAGGGTTATGTCGCAGTGGTGGGCGAAGTGAGTGCGGAGGCTGGTGGGAGGCCGACGATGACGTTGGTGTGGCAGCCAGTTCCCGAGACGACCCGCACCGATATCGAAGGGACCTGCGCGCCACGGTTCACCGAGGCGCTGGAGGCGATGTACCGGAACTCGGTTCACAGCGTGGACTTCCCGGTGCCGGCCCGGGAACACGAGCGGATTCCCCTGGAGGACTATGGGCGGACGGTCGACATCCGCTGACTGAGTGAAGCCCCGGCCGGCAGTTCCACCCTGCTGGCCGAGCCGCTCTGGTGTGCGCGGGGTCACGGCCGGAAGCTCTAGCCGGATGAACACTTGCGTCACGATGCCCGAGCCCGGTTGGACCCCGTTCGCCGCCCTTAGATCCAGGTGGAACCTGCCGACCCGGTGGAGCCTGCCGAATTTCAGGGTCCGCGACGAGGTCGAACTGCGCCACATCGGGCTGAGCGTCCTGGGACCGCTGGTGACCCTCGCGGTCGCCATTGCGGCCGATGTGCTCGCCCGGCAAGGGGTCCCCATCCCGAATCCAGTCCCGATCTTGATGGGGAGCATTCTGTTCGCGGCGCTCCGGGGCGGGTTGCCGTCGGGCTTGGTCAGCGCACTGCTTACGGTCCTGTACGCCGCACACTATTACTCCGGCCGGGGCGCCGCGCTGGCCTATCGGACCGAAGACGCTCTCAGCCTCATTGCAGTGAGTCTGGCCGCCCCATTCATGGCCGTGCTCGCGGTGAAGCGCTGGGCCTCGCCAGCCGCGCGACGTACCCCCGAAGCGCCGGCAGGGAGCCGGGCATTGCTTCGGGAGGTCGCGGCGCGGATCGCCGCCACCACCGAGGTGGAGGCGACGCTGCAGAGCGTGGCCCGCGCCGTGGTGCCGCTCCTCGGCGATAGCTGTCTCATCCAGCTCACCCAGGCCGATGGCTCATTGGCCTGCGCGGGGTCGGCCCACGTTCGCCCCCAGGACGATCTCCTGACTCGCACGCTCTGCGAGCAGGGCTGGCCTGCCGAGGCTCGTGGCACCGACGGGTTCGAGGTCATAACGCTCGGCGGCCACGGGCTCGGCCCTGGTACGGCATTGGTCGCTCCGCTTACGGCAGGCGAGGAGACCGTGGGACGAATCGTGCTGGTACGGGCGCGGGGCCGCCCCCACACCGCCGACGAGGTCGCGGATGCGATGGAGCTCGCGGGGCGCATCGGGCTCGCGGTGGCGCACGCTCGGCTGGTTCGCGACCGAATGGATCTGGAGGCCCGGTCCGGATTGCTGTTCCAGGCCAATCCCGAGCCGATGTGGGTGTTCGACGTCGAGACGCTCGCGTTCCTCGACGTCAACGACGCCGCGGTGCGCCGCTACGGCTACTCGCGGAAAGAGCTGCTCGCCATGAACATCATGGATCTCCACGCAGAAACGGACGCCGCGCCGCTGTTGGGCCCCGGTTCCGAGCGGCCCGGCATTGCCCGGGCTCGGCACCGCAGACGGGACGGCTCCCTGCTGGATGTCGAGCTTACGTCGCAGGAGCTGACTTTCGGGGGCCGCAACGCGCGGCTCGTGCTGGCCCGTGATGTCACCGAGCGGATCCGCACCCTCGCGGCGCTGCACGAAAGTGAGGACCAGCTCCGGCGGGTGCAGCGCACCGAAGCGATCGGTGTGCTGGCCACCGGTATTGCACATGATTTCAACGATCTGCTGACCGCGGTACACGGCTACAGCGAATTGCTGGCCCAAGACATCTCACCCGACGACCCCAGACGGCATGATCTGGACGAGATCCGTCGCGCGGCGATGCGGGGCTCCGTGCTGACGCGACAGCTGCTCGCGTTCGGGAGCCGCGGCGCGGAGCCCCCCCGGGCGGTCGACCCCAACGCGGCCATCGACGATCTCTCGACGCTGATTCAGCGGCTCGCCGGGGCCGGAACCCGGCTGGCGATCATCTTGTCCCCTGATGCAGGACCGGTGTGGATCGATCCCGGCCGGTTGGAGCAGGCGCTGGTCAACATGATCCTCTACGCGCTGGAAGCGCTCGTCCCGGGCGGGGAGCTGGTGATCGAGACCTCGGCGCGGGTGATGGGTGTCGACCCGCGGCGACGGGATGTCAAGCCCGGCCGATACGTTTCCGTGACCGTCACCTGCGACGGCATCCATCCGGACAATGCGCTCGCGCGTTCATCCGGGCTCGGTCTTTCGATCGTGTACAACATCGTGCGAGAAGCGGGCGGCGTGTTGCGGGTGCTCACCGAGCCGGGCCAGGGGACGATGCTGCGGATCTATCTCCCGCGGTACGAAAGCGAGTCGGACACAGAGGCCCGCGCGGTGACCGCCGGGCACGGCGAAACGGTGATGGTAGTGGAAGACGAGGAAGGCGTGCGTGAGTTGGTGCGGCGGGTCCTGCTGCGCCACGGCTATCAGGTGCTCGAAGCCCGCCACGGAAAGGATGCGCTCTCCGAGGCCGACCGGTACCCGGGGCGGATCGATCTCCTCCTCACCGACGTCGTGATGCCGGAAATGAGTGGGCTCACGCTCGCCGCGGAGCTGCGCGGCCGCCGGCCCGACCTCCGGGTGCTGTTCATGTCGGCGTACACCTCGGAGGAGATTCTCCGGCGGGGGAATGCGGATCCCGGCCTGACCTTGCTGCAGAAACCTTTCGCCGGTGAGGAGCTGGCCCGCGTGGTGCGGGCCACGCTCGATGCGCCGGCCGCCGTTAGCGTACCCGCCGCGCCAGGCTCCTGAGCGAATCCGCAGGCACGTCCCCGTGGAGGATGAGCAGCACGCCGTCCTTCACCCAGAGTTGCCGGCCGCCGGGCCCCGCTCGCGGCGTGGATGGTCCATCGCCGGGCTGCGCCATCTGCTGGTCGAGGAAGATCATGGTGCCAGTGGCCCGTTCCACGTAGACCGCGCGCACCACGTCTCGATCCGGGTCGGCTCCCGCGACGCTGCTACCCGGCACCAGGCCGACGGTCTGGCGGAACAAGCCATCGATGGCATGCAACGGTCCGCCGAGCTGTCGCGCGGCCTCGTCGAGGCCGATGCGGGACGTGAGACCCGTCCGATCGGGGGCCGCGGCGGGGGCGGGGGCAGGCGCGGCCGGGCGCGTCGCCGCCGCAGGTTCGGCTTCCGCGCGCACTCTTGCCTGCTCGAGGGCGAGCTGGCGCTCCCGCTCAGCAGCACGGCGAGCGTTCTCCCGGTCCAATTCCGCCGTCGCAGCCGCCGCCCGCTCCCGGATACGCCGGCGTTCCAGGTCTGAGGTAGCCTTTGCGGCAGCCTCGCGCGCCACGCTCTGCTCCTCGGTGTTGCGGGCGGCGTTCTGCTCCGCGGGCGGCTCAGCCCCTGCCGGCCCCACCTTCGCGAGCTGCGGCGAGTCGTCCTTTGATTCCTCAGCCCTCCGCGGGGATGCATCCTCGCGCGTCTCGGCGGCCCTCGATGGGGCCGGCGCATCGGTCGATGGCGGAGTCGGTGCGCGGCGTTGCTGGGCCGGCGGAGCCGCCGGCGCCGCGGCCGGTGGCGCAGCCTGCGCCCCGACGTTGGACTTCAAGTTAGCGTCGGCGGGTTTGGCCTTCGCGTCTGCGTCCGGCGGCACGGCCCCGCCGGGCTTGGCCGAGTCAGTCAGCGATATGGTCGGGAACGAATCGCGCGTAAGCCCCTCGCGCTCCAATGTCGCGGGAACGGTCGTGAACTCGTCGGGAGAGATCCGCAACCGCCCGTCACCGCTGGGAGCCTTGCGCGGGAGGTTCACCATCCCCAGGTAGCCGGCCCCGACTACCACGAGGAACCCGGCCGCCCACGCCATGATCCGCATCCGGTTGTGACGCACTTCGCGCACGGTCGGGTTTTCGGGGATGAGCACCACTGGATCCAGCGGGGGGAGTGGTGCTCCGGGTGGGGGAGGCGAAACCAGGACGTTGACCGCCGATTGTTCCGGGCTTGCAGTGCGCGGAACAACCCGTCCGGCGGCTGCCCTCGCGGCGGCGCCGGCGGCAGCGGCGCCCGGCATCTGCAGCGCGCTCACCAATCGCTCGGTTTCGGCCAGGAGCTGCCGAGCCTCGTCCAGCCGGCCGGCGCAGGACGGACAGGTGGCGAAATGCAACCTGACCTCGGCCAGCTCGGCGGGAGCGAGCTCACCATCGAGCAATGCGTGGAGCGTGCCTTCGTCAACGTGCGGCATGCTTCGCCTGGCCTTCCATATCGTGATACGCCTCGACCAGCCGGCGGCGCGCGCGCGCCAAGGTCGTGCCCACGGCGCCTTTCGCGAGGCCGAGGGTCTCGGCGATCTCGTCGTAGTTGAACCCTTCCGCCTTGAGCAGAAGGGCTTCACGGTCGCGCTCGCTGATCTGGTCGAGCGCCGCCCGCACCCGCGCGGTCTGCTCGTTCCGCTCGACGATTTCGTCTGGCGGCGGCGCGGGCACGTCCACCTCGCTCTTCAACAACTGCAGCCGCCGTCCCTGGCGGACCGCGCGGCGCCCATCCTCACGCACCAGATTGAGCGCCACCGCGAACAGCCAGGGTCTCGGATTGCGGGGCGGGGCAGCCACCGCGCGGGCGAACGTCTCCTGCGCGAGATCCTCCGCCCGGTCCCGGTCGCCGGTGCGGCGGTACAGCATTCGCACCAGGGACTCATAGTACTCCTCGAACAACCGACCAACATCGCCGTTCATGCCGTGGCTCCGGTCACATCATGCTCCCCGGAAGGCAGCGGTGAGCCGCTGCAACTCACCCGTCCGCCAAGTCGTCACGCCCGAAGGCGCGATCCGGATGCTGGCCCGGCGTCCTGCGACGAGGACTTCGTCGCCGGCCCGGAGCCAGGCCGCCAGCTCCGGCAGTGCCCGCACCAGGGCGAAGTACGCGTCCGAAAATGGTGCGACCACCGTCACTTGCACGCTATCGCGATGGGTCGCATCCGTCCATACGCCCCCACGGCGCACGAACACCCGGCCGGCGACGGTCCGCGCAGCAGAACTCGGGCCACCGGCGTTGAATTCCGCCTCCGCGCGTCGCTGGACTTCGTCAGCTTGGGCTAGACTCTTCGCCTCGCGCAGCTTCGCGCTGGTCCGCGCCCGCTCGAACGCGCTCGAACCGGTCTGAGCGGCCGGAGCAACTGGACGTGCCTCGCCATCACGCTCGTCCTGCCTCCGCGGCGAGGCGGTCCTGGCCAGCGCCTCCGGCTCCTGGACCAGATACGACGTGTACTCGGTGAGGATGCCGTAGCGGAGCCCCAGGTCGCGCACTTGCTCGATGAGCGCGGTCGATCCCTCCAGGCGGATCTGGCGGGTCAGGTCGCCGATCCGGCGCGATGCCCACAGGCGGGGGATGAAGTCGTTGTCATGGGTCGTTCCGGCAAACTCGCCCTCGACGGTGAACCGCTCCCGCCGTCCATTGCGCTCGCCGGACAGAGCCACCGCACCGCTGCCGCGCCCACGGTAGCGCCCGAAAACCACCAGTTCCTCTCCGTGGAAGAGATCAGGAAGTCGCGCCGGCGTTAACTCCGAGAACGAGACGGGGGCATCATCGATCCGCAGGTCCAGCAGGGCCGGGTGGCGAATCTTGGCCGCCAGGCTGCCGAGCGCCTCCTCCACGTTGGCGTTCGGGGCGACGTACTCGGCGCTGCCGTGGCCTTCGGCGGCCAGGCGGTCGAGCAAGTAGGTATTCACGTCGTGTCCCAAGCCCACGGTAAAGATGCGGCGCTTGTCGCGGTGGGCCGCGGCGCTCGCAGCGATCCGGTCAGGCATCTGTTCGCCGATGGACGGCAACCCATCCGTGATGAACAGGACTATCGACAGCCGGTTCCCGTCACCGCCGAAGCGGCGGCCCTCACCATCGTTACCGCCGGTGAGGGCCGCATCCAGCGCGCCGGAGATGTTGGTTCCTCCTTCCGCTGTCAATCCGTCCACGAAGCGCTGGACATCGGCCACTTCCGCCGGCGTGGCCCGCGTGAACCCAGGGCGGAACTCCCGCACGGTCGAGGAGAACGCGATGACGCGGAAGCGATCCGCCGGCGCCAGTGTGCCGAGCGTCTGGCGCAGGGCCGAACGCGCCTGGTCCATCTTGGTGCCCGACATCGAGCCCGAAACATCCACGACCAGGGTCACATCGCGTGGCAGTGCATCCGCGATCTCCGCCGCCGAGGGCGCCAGGAGCAACATGAAGTAGCCATCCTCGCCGGCCGGTGCATGGGTGAGCACGCTGCCACTCACCAGTCCCCGCTGGAGCGGCACCAGGATCTCGACGTCGCCGGCACTACCTCCCCCATTGCCGGCGGCGCCCCCGTCCAATGTCACCTCGATTCCGCCACCGGTGCGGCGCACATCGAGCTGGTGTGTGGGTGAGTAGGGCGTGCCGAACCGGCCGGCGTTCTCGACCGTCAGCGAGAACGCGAATGATGCCGGCCCGCGCTCGCCCAGGGGGTATCGAAAGCGGAGCGCGTCGCCGGCCCGGGTGAGAAGCTGAGTGTACCGGAGTGCCACCTTTCGGGTTTCTCCCGGCTGGATGGGAAAGACCTGCGCCCGGACCAGGCCGTGGCCGGCGAGCGTAAGCAATGCCGGATCCTTGCGCCGGCGGACGATCTCGTTGTAGATGCCCTGCGCCTTAGCGGCATCGAGCATCTCCCCCCGCAGCTCCTGGTCGCCCATCCAGAGGGAAAAGTCTTGGAAGGCGGCTCCCCCGGCCAATGGGTACAGATAGGACCCCTCCGCGACCATCCCTCCGCCGTTCCGGAACCGCTCCTCCACCTCCACCCGGGCGATGCGGTCGTTGAGCCGAACCTGGACCCGCGAGGCCACCCGGGCGACCGGCCCGACTGGAATGACTTGGTCTCGCGGGCGCTCGATCTCGATCCAACCCTGCGAAACGGCGGGAGAGGCGGTAACGACGGTCAGGGCGGTCAGGACTGCGTAAGTGTGGCTGAGATGTGCAAAGCGCTGCATGGGGATCTCCCGGTTCTGGCCGCCGGGAGATGCGTCAGCATGGTGTGATTGCACGCGCCGGGCATCTCGTGCCGAAGGAGTAGCCGGCGGCTATCTTCAAACAGGTCTTCAGGAGACCACCAATGGGCACCGCAACACTGGGTTCGGCCGAAACGGCCGTCGATACCTTCCCTATCAACGGCACCGATTACGTCGAGTTCTACGTCGGTAACGCCAAACAGGCGGCCACGTTCTACCGAGCGGCGTTCGGGTTCCGCCTCCTGGGATACCGCGGGCCTGAAACTGGCACTCGCGATCGGGTCAGCTATCTGCTGGAGCAGAACAAGGTCCGCTTCATTCTCACAACCGGACTAGCCCCCGATCACCCGGTCCAACAGCACGTGAGCCGGCACGGCGACGGCGTGCGGGACGTTGCTCTCTGGGTGGACGACGCGCGCGACGCATTCACGAAGGCGGTGGAACGCGGTGCCCAGCCGGCCTACGAGCCGCAGGCGCTCAAGGACGAACACGGTGAAGTCGTGATCGCGGGCATCCGCACCTACGGCGAGACCATCCACTCGCTAGTGGAGCGGCGGAACTATCGCGGGCTGTTCCTGCCGAGCTTCCGTGCGGCCGAGTCGCCGTACCATCCGGCGCCGGTGGGGCTTCAGTACGTGGACCACTGCGTGGGCAACGTCGAACTGGGGCAGATGAACCGCTGGGTCAAGTTCTACCAGGACGTGCTCGGCTTCAAGAACCTCATCTCGTTCGACGACAAGGACATCTCCACCGAGTACTCGGCGCTGATGTCCAAGGTCGTGGCGAACGGCAACGAGCGAATCAAGTTCCCGATCAACGAGCCTGCCCAAGGCAAGAAGAAATCGCAGATCGACGAATACCTCGAGTTCTACCGGGGTCCCGGCGTGCAGCACATCGCGATCATCACCCACGACATCGTTGCCACCGTTACCGCGCTGCGCGATCGGGGAGTGGAATTTCTGCGGGTGCCCACGACCTACTACGGCGAGCTGCAGGGTCGGGTCGGGAAGATCGACGAGCCGATCGAGCGGCTGCAGGAGCTGGGGATCCTGGTCGACCGGGACGACGAGGGGTATCTGCTCCAGATCTTCACCAAGCCGGTGCAGGATCGCCCGACGCTGTTTTACGAGATCATCCAGCGGAAGGGCGCCAGGAGCTTCGGAAAGGGGAATTTCAAGGCGCTGTTCGAGGCCATTGAGCGGGAGCAGGCGCTGCGTGGGAACCTCTGAGTTCTGACGCTCGGGTCACCACGGGAGCACGACGGCGCACCACGGAAGCACGGAAGACACGGAATGAAACGGAAAAGATGGATGTCCTCTCATCGACGAGACATGTCATCTCTTTCCGTGTCTTCCGTGCTTCCGTCGTGAATCAGTTGGATTGCCGCGAGCGGCAATGAGTTTGATCTGAGGCAACGCACAATGCCGATCTACCACACGTTGGGACAGATCCCGAAGAAGCGCCACATCGCCTTCCGTCGCCCTGACGGCGGGCTCTACGCCGAGGAGCTGATGGGGCACGAAGGCTTTACCGGCACCTCGTCGCTGCTCTATCACGTGCATCCCCCAACCACGGTGAAATCGGCCCGCAGGATCAAGGATGTCACGTGGGAAGCGGACCAGGACACCTCCCTTCGGCACCGGCATTTCCGCACCGGCCGCGCCAAGAAGGGCGGCAGCCCGACCCTGGACCGGATTCCCCTCCTGTTCAACCCGGACATCGCCATGCTGTACGTCGAGCCGGACGAGCAGGACGCGCACTTCTACCGGAACTCCATGGCGGACGAGGTCGCGTACGTGGTCGAAGGCGCTGGCACCCTAGAGAGCGTGTTCGGCGACCTGCCGTATCGCTCGGGCGACTACGTGATGATCCCGCGGAACATCACCCACCGGTGGCGGATGGATCTGGCAGCCGGGCCTACCAAGCTGGTCGTGTTCGAGAGCCGCGGCCACGTGCGCTGGCCCAAACGCTACCGGAACGAGTTCGGCCAGCTCCTGGAAGGAGCGCCATACTCGGAGCGCGACATTCGCCGCCCCGTGGAGCTCCGGGTCCACGAGGAGCGGGGCGACTTCCCCGTGCTGGTGAAGCAGTACGGCGCGATCAACGAGCTGATCCTCGATCACCATCCGTTCGACGTGGTCGGATGGGATGGGTACTTCTATCCCTGGATATTCAACATTCACGACTTCGAGCCCATCGTCGGCCGCATCCACCAGCCGCCACCCGTGCACCAGACCTTCCAGGGGGATGGGTTCGTGATCTGTTCGTTCTGCCCCCGCCCATACGATTTCGACCCGAACGCGGTCCCAGCGCCGTACAACCACAGCAACGTGGACTCGGACGAGGTACTGTTCTACGCCTCCAGCGAGTTCATGAGCCGGAAGGGCATCGAGTACGGCAGCATCACCCACCATCCCGACGGGCTGCCGCACGGCCCGCACCCGGGTCGCGCCGAGGCGAGCATCGGACAGAAGTACACCAACGAGCTCGCGGTCATGATGGACAGCTTCCGCCCGCTCAAGGTCGCGAAGGCGGCGATGGCATTCGAGGATCCCGACTATCACCGCTCCTGGATCGAGAGCCAGCACGCCGCGTTCAATCCGCCGACAACCTGAGGATGGCCGGACGGCCAGATGGCCAGATGGCCGGTGATGCTCCGCGGGCTGCGGGTTACCCCGCAAGCACCACTGGCCATCCGGCTATCTGGCCATCCGGCCATCCTCTCTGGCGCCCCTCTCCTGAGCGAATCGCACAGGCCAACCTCACCCGCTTCATTGCGGAAGTGCGTTCGCACGGGGTGCCGGCCGGCGACTTCGCGTCGCTCTACCGATGGTCGGTCGAGCGGCCGGACGAGTTCTGGCCCGCGGTTTGGCGGTTTACCAGCGTCGTGGCCGACCGGCGAGCGGACGGCTCCGAGTGGGACCAGGTGGTGGTGGGTGCGGACAGGATGGCGCCGCCCGATCCCGAGCTGGGCCCGCGGTGGTTTCTTGGAGCGAGGCTCAACTTCGCCGAGAATCTGCTCCGTGCCGCCGGCCAGGGCGAAGCCATCGTGTTCTGGAACGAGGCCGGGCGGCAGCGTTCGCTGACCTGGGCCGAGCTGTACTCCGAGGTACGGAGGGTCGCGCGGGGGCTACGCCGGTCGGGAGTCGCGCCGGGAGACCGGGTGGCCGGGTTTCTTCCCAACCTGCCGGAGACCGTGGTCGCCATGCTCGCGACCGCGAGCCTCGGTGCCGTATGGTCGTCGTGCTCGCCGGATTTCGGCGCCAACGGCGTGCTGGACCGATTCGGGCAGATTGCTCCCAAAGTCCTGATCTGCGCCGACGGCTATCGGTATGCCGGGAAGCCGATCTATTCGCTCGAGCGGATACGCGAGGTTGCCGCGAGGATTCCCGCCATCGAGCAAGTGGTCGTTGTACCGTATCTCGGGGACGACCCGGCACCCGCGCTGAGCGGGGCTATCGATTGGCGCTCGTTCGGAGAGCAACGCGGTTCCGATCTCCCATTCGTCCGGCTCCCCTTCGATCACCCGCTCTACATCATGTATTCCTCCGGCACGACGGGGCTGCCCAAGTGCATGGTGCACGGCGCCGGCGGCACGCTGCTG
>DASSUE010000195.1:0-8132 GCA_035707305.1 Gemmatimonadales bacterium | reverse complement strand
GGACCGGCCGTGCGTCGCGCTCCCAGCGGTGCCGGCGGTGCGGCGCGAACCAGAAGAACATCATGAGCGGAAAGATCCACCACCATCCCCATGCGTTTTCCATGGTCAGGCGCTCCTTCCGGTGCCCGAGTCGCTCGCGGGACGCTCCCACTCGCGCTCGATCTCCTCGGTTGCCCGGCGGATGATCTCGACCACGCGCGCCACCGCGGGGTGATCCGGCCCGCGACGCCACGCCTGCTTGTAGGTGAGTCCCGCCAGCCGCGCGAAGGCGGCGTTCAGTTCGCCCATCGACCCCCCGGCCACGTCCCGCAGGGTGTCCCGTACCCTACCGAGGATCTCGTCGAGCACGTCCTGGTTCTCGCTGAGGAATCGTTCGCCTTCGGGCGTGATGTGATAGACCTTGCGGCCGTCAGTGTCCGCGGCGCGGACGTAGCCCTGATCCTCCAGCAACTGCAGGGTCGGGTACACGGTGCCGGCCGAAGGGGTGTAGTGCCCGCCCATGCGCTCCTCGAGCGCCTTGATGATCTCGTAGCCGTGCCTGGGCTTTTCCTTGAGCAGGCGCAAGATCACGAACTTGATCTCACCCGACTCGAACATCTGGCTCCGGCGCCGCCGGGCGCCGGAGCGGGGTCCTCCGAATCCCCAGGCGAACCCGAGCCCGCCCGGCCCGCAGGATCCGAAGAGGTCACCGAACCCCCAGTCGTCCCTATGTCTGTGTCCCACAACGTCCTCCGTCAGAAATATCGCACGACATGCCGTGAGCTATATCGTAGATATATCGTGCGAAATATCTCCAGATATGTCAAGGGCGCGATGCAACCCCCCACGCCGCTCGATGCACTGATGGCAAATCCATCGGAGCCTCCGATGCGCCGCCACCACTTCCGTTCGCTCGCGACGTTCGTCCTAGCCGTGTCGGCTGGGGCCGGAGCACTCGCCGCGCAGAGCCAGAATGCCGGCCAGGCCGGTCCCCGCCGGTTCCTCCCTCGCGCGGCCGAGATCGCGCTCGCCAGGAGCGCTGCGCCGGCGGCCGTGTCCAAGAGCGCCACCGTCTGGGTCCTGAGCGATACCGGTTATGTCGTAGCGGAGAAGGGCACCAACGGCGTTGCCTGCTACGTGAGCCGCAGTTGGGTGGAAAGCGTCGAGCCTCATTGTTTCGACGCGGAGGGCGCGGCGACCATCATGCCGATCGAGATGCGCACGGTGGAGCTTCGCCACCGAGGGATGGATAAAGCGGAAGTCGAGCGCGAGCTGGCGGTCGGATTGGCCTCGGGTCGGTTTCGGCTGCCGCGCCGGCCGGCGCTATCGTGGATGCTGTCCGGCGCCCAGCGACTCATCAGCGACGAGGGGAAGCCGGTGGGCCGTTGGCAGCCGCACCTGATGATCTACTACCCCTATCTCACCGCCGCCGAGCTCGGGCTCGACTCGGTGCCCGACTTCAAGCAGGCGGTCCTCGTGGATGGTGGCACGGCTCGCTCCAATCTCATGATCGTGACCCGAGAGTTCGTCGAGCCCGAAGCGTCGGCGTCCGCCGCGCGATGAACGAATCGTCGGATCCCGAGCTGGTGCGAGCGGTCGTACGCGACCGCGACGAGGCGGCGTTCCGCGTGCTCTATCGACGGCATGGCGGCCGCCTGTATCGCACGGCGCTCCGGCTCGCGGGCGGCGACCCGGCTGAGGCGGAGGAGATCGCGCACGACGCGTGGGTTCGAGCCGTGGCGCGGCTCCCGGGATTCGAGTGGCGGGCTCAGCTCAGCACCTGGCTGATCGCGATCGTCGTCAACTGCGCCCGCGAGCGGCAGCGCGCCGCCGCCCCGCTCGAGCCGCTTGACACCGAGCCTGCGGTCGCCGACCGGGCGTTGGACGCGGCCCCTGCACGCATCGACGTCGAGCGCGCCCTGGCGCAGCTGCCGCCCGGCTATCGCGAGGTCGTGGTGCTGCATGAGCTGGAGGGATTCACCCACGAGGAGATCGCGGAGCTGCTCGGGATCGAGCCGGGCACTTCGAAGAGTCAGTTGCACCACGCCCGGCGCCGGCTTCGCTCGCTCATCGGCGAGGAGGAAACATGACGGGACCTGAATCCATCGAGCCGCCCGCGCGGCTGGAAGCGCGGGTGCTGGGTACGCTCCGCGCGCAGGGGCTGCTGGGCGACGTGGCCCCGCGCCGGCGGTACGCGATCGCCCCGCGCTGGCGCTGGCCCTTGGCGATCGCCGCGGGCCTCTTGCTCTTCGTCGGCGGAATGGCCGTCGGACGGCGGCCCGCGCCGGGGCCGGCTCAGGGACTCCGGCAGTACACCTTGTTGTTGTACGAAGGACCCGAGTTCAACGCGGGCGGTGTTTCCGAGCCGGCACTGGTCCGCGAATACAGCGGGTGGGCCGCGAGCCTGGCGGGAAAGAACCGGCTGGTGGCGGGCGAGAAGTTGGACCCCAAGGCTTGGACCCTCGGCGCGGGGTCCCCGGCGCCCGCTGGCCCCACCGGCTTCTTCGTGATCGCGGCGGCGGGCGACGACGAGGCGCTGGCGATCGCGCGAACCTGTCCGCATCTCCGGCACGGCGGCACCGTGTTGGTCCGTCCGATCGACCGCACCTGACCGCCGCATTGCGCGGACGGACCGCGCGGGGAAACCTTACGGCCCACCCGCACGTCAGGGAGCCCGATGCTGTCCGCACTCGTCGCCGTCGTCGCCGCCAGCGCTCATCTCGCCATTCAGGCCCGGGCCGACACCGCCGTCGTCTTCACCGACGTGACGGTTGTGCCGATGGACCGCGAGCGGGTGATCGCGGGCCAGAACGTGATCGTTCAGGACGGCCGCATCACCGCCATCGGACCGTCCGCGACCGTGCGCGTTCCGTCCGGCGCCACCCGCATCGACGGCCGTGGCAAGTACCTCATGCCCGGCATCGCGGAGATGCACGCCCATGTGCCCGGCGAGCAGAACCCGCAGGCCGTGGACATCATGGCGCTGTACGTGCTCACCGGAGCCACCACGATCCGGGGCATGAACGGAACGCCGTTCCAGCACGAGCTCAAGCGCCGTATCGCTGCCGGGGAGATCCTCGGCCCGACGCTGTTCGCGGTGGCGCCACCGTTCAGCGGGCAATCGGTCGGCACCCCGGACGACGAGCGCCGGAAGGTCCGGGCATACAAGGCGGCGGGATACCAGGTGCTCAAGATCTACCCGGGCATCCCCCGCGAGACCTACGACGCCATCATCGCGACCGCGCGGGAGGTCGGCATTCCGTACTCGGGGCATGTGCCTCCCGAAGTCGGACTTCGGCACGCTATCGCCTCGAAGCAGTCGGTGGAGCATCTCGACGGGTATGTCGAAACCAGCCGCGGCGACGATGCCGCCATCGCGGACCTCGCGCGCGCCACCCGCGAGGCGCGCATCTGGGTGACGCCCACGATGGACGTGTGGAAGACGATCCTCGGAACCCGGAACACCGACGAGCTGCGCCGCCGGCCGGAGCTCCGGTACGTACGGCCCGCGGTCACCGACCAGTGGACCAAGCAGACCGCACAGTTTGCGCGGGGAGGCGGCAGCTTCTGGCAGACGGCGCTGGAACAGGTGGGGATGCGCGCCTCGCCGGCGCAGATCGTCGCGCTGCGCGACCGGATCCTCCTGGCACTTCACCGGGCGGGGGCGGGAATGGTGCTCGGGGCCGACTCGCCGCAGGTATTCAGCGTGCCCGGCTTCTCGCTCGCTCGCGAGATGCGGGCGATGGTCGAGGCGGGCGTGCCCACCTACGCGGTGCTGGAGGCGGCCACCCGGAACCCCGCGGCGTTCTTCGGTCAGGAGGCCGAGTTCGGGACCGTCGACGTCGGGAAACGTGCTGACCTCATTCTCGTGGACGGAAATCCGTTGGAGGATATCCGCAACGTGCACCGGCAGGCGGGGGTGATGGTGCGAGGCCGCTGGCTGCCGAAGGCGGAGATCGACCGCCGGTTGGACGAGATCGCCGCGCGGGCGGGAAGCCGCTAGCTCAGGGCGGCTTCGAAGTCGCCCGCATACGGCAAGCGCGTGCCGCGACGCCGCGGACCGCGTTGCGGGGCGACGGCATCGTTCGCATCATTGGCCGCATGACCCCGCATCCCGATCCTGACGTCGTCGCAAACCCCGCCCGGCGGGCGCTGCTCGCAGGCGCCGCCTCGGCGGGCGCGGCCGCCATCGTCGCATCGTTCCCCACCGCTTCGGTCGGCTCGCAGGACCCGGCGGCGCCTCAGGTCCCCGAAGACGCGACCAAGGTGCCCGGGGGCCCGACCACGGCGCAGAGCGCTCGCTCGGCCTTCGAGCGGCCAGCGCGCACACCGATAGGTCAGCTCACGGGGGCGTCGTACACCCCGCTGCAGGACCTCAGCGGCACGATCACGCCCACCGATCTCTGGTTCGAGCGACACCACAACGGCGTCGCGCAGATCGATCCGGCTCGGTGGCGATTGCTCCTCCACGGTCTGGTCGACCGGCCGCTCGTCTTCACCCTGGACGATCTGCGACGTTTCCCGTCGGTCACCCGCATCTACTTCCTCGAGTGCTCCGGTAATGGGCGCAACGGCTATCGCGCGCCGAAGGCGGAGCTGTCGCCCCAACAGATCGACGGGATGAGCGCCAATGCCGAGTGGACCGGCGTGAGAGTCGCGACATTGCTGGCCGAAGCCGGTGTGCGTCGAACGGCCCGGTGGACCTTGGCCGAAGGTGGAGACGCGGCAGTCCTTTCGCGGAGCATCCCGCTCGAGAAGATGATGGACGATGCGTTGCTGGTCTACGCCCAGAACGGGGAGCCGCTCCGGCCGGCAGCCGGCTATCCGGTGCGCCTGCTTCTGCCCGGATGGGAAGGCAACACGTGCATCAAGTGGATCCGCCGCATCGAGGCGATCGCCGAGCCCAACATGTCGCGGGACGAGACCTCGAGATACACCGACCCTCTGCCGAACGACACCGCGCGCCGCTTCAGCTTCGTCATGGACGTCAAGTCCACCCTCACCCGCCCGACCTTTCCGGCTGTCCTCGGCGCTCCGGGCTGGATCGAGCTGAGCGGACTCGCATGGAGCGGGCGAGGCAAGATCGCGCAGGTAGACGTGAGCACGGACGGAGGTCGAAGCTGGGCACCGGCGCAGCTGCAGCCGCCCGTGCTGGGAAAGGCCCATGTGCGGTTCACTCGCATGTGGAAATGGGACGGCCGGCGAACGGTCTTGATGTCCCGGGCCACGGATGAGACCGGCGCTGCCCAGCCGACCCTCGCCGAGTTCCGGGCCCGCCGCGGGCTCGGCACCGACTACCACTTCAACTACATCCGGGCCTGGGTCGTCGAGCGCGACGGCCGGGTGTTCTACGGGGTAGAGGTGTGACGCGGCTGCCCTGGGTGCTGGCGCTGGCCTGCGCAACCGCGGTGGCGGCCGACCCACCGACGCGCGATGACGCGATCCAAACGGCGCGATTCGGGTTGGGACGGCCCGCCACGGCGGAGGAGATCGCGGCGTGGAATATCGACGTGAATCCGTCGGGCGATGGGCTGCCACCGGGGCGCGGCAGTGCGGCGGATGGCGCGAAGGTCTGGGCGGCGAAATGCGCGGCCTGCCATGGGGAAGAGGGCGAGGGCAACGAGCGGTATCCCCGCCTGGTGGGACGCGAGCCGGAACAGGGCTTCCCGTTCGGCCGCCACCTCAAGTACGTACGAACGGTCGGCAACTACTGGCCGTACGCCACCACCCTCTATGACTACGTATACCGCGCCATGCCGCCGACCGCGCCCGGCTCGCTGGCCCCGGACGAGATCTACGGCGTCGTCGCCTGGGTGCTGGCCGAGAATCGGGTCATCCCAGCCGATGCGGTGATGGACGCGGGGTCGCTCCCTCGGGTGCGCATGCCGGCGCGGGATCGGTTCGTGGACGACGACCGCACCGGAGGTAAGGAGTTTCGATGAGCCAGGATGATCTCCGCCGGGTGCTGCAGCACCTGCACGACGAGCTCGGTCGCGCAAGCGACGCCGATGCCGCGACCCGAGCCCGACTGCGAGCACTGCAGGACGAGGTGCGCAGTGCGCTCGACCGGAGCCCCGGCGGCACGCTGCGGGAGCGCCTCGAGGACGCCATCGTAGAGTTCGAGGCATCTCATCCAGAGGTTGCGCGCCGGCTGGCCGCGGTCATCGACACCTTGGGCTTCTACAACCTGTGAGCGGCCTTACTCCCGACCGGTTTGCGGTGATCGAGCGACACACCCGACTCCCACCCGCGTAGCACGCCCGCCACAGCGGCCCGGATTGTGTCCGGCCGCCATGCGCTAACTCGTTACCTGAAAGCGTGTTGGTGCCCGACGGATCGGGCGCGAGCGACGGCGTTGCGCCCCCAATCGTCGGCGCGCATCTTGAACACCGACGCCCCCAAAACCCCTTCAGAATCGAGCGTATGCGCGCCACGGTCTGCGACCAGTGCGGTTTCGCCCTCGAAGCGAACCATCCGTTCTGCTCCGAGTGCGGTGCGGCGCAGGGCGAGGGCGCCGGCAGAAGTGGCGAGTGGCGGCAGGTCGAGGCGATTCGCCTTGCGACCGCGGGCCACTATGACATCCGGGGCGAGCTAGGGCGCGGCGGGATGGCCACGGTGTATCTCGCGCACGACCTGCCGCTCGATCGGAAGGTCGCGATCAAAGTCATGGCCCCCGCGCTCGCGATAGGCGATGGGATCGAGCGCTTCAAGCGGGAAGCCCGCACCGCCGCGTCGCTCAGCCACCCGAACATCATTCCGGTTTACGGCGTCTATCACACCGACGAGCTGCTGTACTTCGTGATGAAGTACGTGGAGGGGCGGCCGCTCGACGGCATCATCCGGGAGCTCGGCGCTTTGCCCATCGCGATGGTGCAAGCCATCCTCGGTCAGGTGGCAAGCGCCTTCGGTTATGCGCACCGCCGCGGCGTCATCCATCGCGACATCAAGCCGGCCAACATTCTCATCGATGACGAGGGCTGGGCTGTCGTGACGGACTTCGGGATCGCGAAGGTGTCGGACTCGAAGGGGCTTACCATGACGGGTCTCTCCGTCGGCACGCCGACGTACATGAGTCCCGAGCAGGTGGCGGGCGAGGAGGTGAGTCCGGCATCGGACCAGTACGCGCTGGGCATCCTCGCCTACGAGATGCTGACCGGCAAGCCGCCGTTCCAGGGGCCGAACGCGATGGCGATGATGTACGCACACGTGCATCAACCTCCCGCGCCGCTCGAGCAGGTCCGCCCCGACTGTCCCGCGCCCCTCCGCGACGCGGTCATGCGGATGCTGGACAAGGAGCCGGCCAACCGCTGGCCAACGGTCGAGGACGCGATCGACGCCATCGGTACCCCGCCACCGCTGTCGCACGAGGATCCCACGCGAAGCAAGCTCATTCAGCTTGCGCGGACCGGCGTGAGCGAACGGCTCGCCGGCATTCCGCGCACGCCCAAGAGTCCCATTCCCTTGGGCCGTACGCCGTCCCGGCCGCGGATCTCGGTGGCGCAGCGGGTACGGCACCGTGCGTCGCCCCTCTCGATCGGCATTGCCGCGGCCGGTCTTCTGGTTGCCGCAGGCTCGCTCACCGTCGCGATCCGCGGCCGGGGCGACTCGGCGCCGGCGCCCGAGAGCGCTGCCATCACCCGGGTGGCGGAACCGGCCTCGCCGAGCGCCGTCGTTGAGATAGTGCCGGTCAACGCTGCATCGCCGGCGCCCGAGCCGGCGCCAGCGGTCGCCGACACTGCGTCGTCGGGGGCCAAGCCCGCGGCGATCAAGGTCAGTCGTGACCGGCCCCGGATATCGGCCCCGACGCGCGCACCGGTCGAGAGCGCTACCCCCGCCCCGCCGCCACCAGCGGCACCCGCCGCTGTGGAATCGACCCCGCCGCCGCCGGCCGCGCCTGCCGCGCCGGCCCCCGCGCCGCCGCGAGCCGCCGGGTCATTGTCGGGCGCCTCAGCCCTGCTCGGCGGCGGCGGATCGCGAGTGGATCCGGTTGCGGCGCCCAGGGCCCCCAAGAAGAACACCGCCGCTGACCGCATGGCGGTGGAACAGGCGATCGCTCAGTACGCCGCGGCGCTGGCGTCGCGAAGCGCGGCCGAGGTCCGGCGGGTCTTTCCTGCGCTGCCCGAAGCCCAGCACACGTATCTGGCGTCGCTGTT
>DASSUE010000194.1:0-5317 GCA_035707305.1 Gemmatimonadales bacterium | reverse complement strand
ACCGCGGGTTCGCGACGGCGCGCGAGGCGGAGTCGGCGATGGCGCGGGTGCTCGACCAGGGCGCCACGCTGGTGGTCCCGAAGCGCAACCGACATCCGCTCCTCCGCCGCCGGGCGGAATGGGTGCCGCAGGAGTCGTCTCGGGTGTGGGCCCGGCCGCAGATCGGCCCGGGCGACGTCGAGCCCGAGCTGGTGCTGCATCTGTTGCTCGAGCCGGAGCCGATCGAGGTGGATACGGCGGATCGTCGCGGCTTCGCCGCGCCGGTGCGCTATCGGGACAAAGAGGGCTGGCACGAGCTGGTGGCGGCGTCGGGCCCGGACTGCGTGTCGGGGGGACGGTGGGAAGGAGACGCCGAATTTGCTTGGGAGCTCTACTGTTGCATGCGGGCCGACGGAGAGCTCACCCAGATCGGCCGCAACGCACGGACCGGCGGGTGGACGCTGCACGGGAGCTGGCGTTAGCGCAGATCCAGCTCCCAGATCTCACCCACCAGGTCGTGCCCGAAGCTGTGGTGCTTCTCTTCCTTGACCAGCGCAAAGCCAGCCGCCTCATAGATGCGCCGCGCCGACGCGAGCATGCTCTGGGTCCAGAGCGTGATGCGCCGATAGCGGGCCTCGCGCGCGAACCGCACGCACTCCTCCACCAGCCGTCGGCCGATCCCCAGCCCTCGCGCCGACGATTCCACATCGAGGAGCCGGAGCTTCGCCACCGCCGCCGACTTCCGGACGAGGAACACCGAGCCCACCACCTCGCCGTTGCGTTCCGCCGCCCAGCAGCGCTCGCGACGAGGATCGACGTCACGAGTCGGCCACGATCCCGGCCACGAGCCCCTCGAATCGCTCGTCCCAGCCGTACTCCTCCGCGTAGAGCGCGCCGTGCCGGTGAACGATCCACCCGAAATCGCCTGGCCGCGGCGCTCGGAGCGGTGAGGTCCTCGCGGTGGGCCAGCTGGTAGAGCACACGTGATTCCGTCAGCGTGAACGGGCTGTCCAGATAGTGGGCTCGGAGCACCCCGATGCGGCGGGCTTAGAGCGGTTGAACCCGCGGACCGCTTCGACTCGTTCGGCGGCCCCGTCCATGGATGCCCCGAGAAGGCCAGATAGTTGCCGGTATCAAGCAATTGCTTGCTCTTGTCAACTATCGGGCGGCTGGGGGTCCGCCGCTCCGCGCCGAAGCACGGGCGTCCAACGTTGTTCGGACCGCCGCTGTTAGCACGTCCGCGGAGAACGGTTTCTCCAGCAGCACGCCCTGAGAGGCGGGATCGCCGTACTCCACCAGCGTCTCCCGTGGCTGGCCGGACACGAAGATGAACGGCAGCATCGGGTCGGCGCCGCGCGCCCGCTTGGCCAGCTCCGTTCCGCTCATGTCCGGCATCGCGACGTCGCTCACCACTAGGGCAACGTCACCGCCGCGGTCCCGCATCATCTCGAGCGCCTCCGCACCCCCCGACGCCTCCAGCACATCGTACCCCCGGTCGGCGAGCTGCCGGGCAAGCACGCGCCGCACCGCCGCCTCGTCGTCCACGATAAGCACCGTCTCGCTGCCGCCGGCGCCGCTCGGCTCGGGAGGCTCGGGCGCGGGTCGCGGCACGACGGCGAATCCCAGCGTGAAGGTGGTGCCGGCCCCCGGCGCGGTCGCCAGCCAGATCTCGCCGTTGCTCTGCTCCACGATGCCTTCCACCACCGAGAGGCCCAAACCCGATCCGGCGCCGACCGGCTTGGTGGTGAAGAATGGCTCGAAGATGCGTCCCCGGATCGTCGGATCGATGCCGCTGCCGGTGTCCGAGACCGCGAGCAGCGCCACGGGCGTGCCTGGGGTCCAGGTGCGTCCCAGGCGGCCCGCGGCTGCCGGCGGGTCACCCGTGCGGGTGGCGATCGTGACCAGCCCGCCACCCGGCATGGCGTCCCGCGCATTGATGGCGAGATTCAGCATCACCTGGACCAACTGGGTACGATCCGCCCGCACCCACTGGCCCGCCGCGTGGAGCTCGAGCCGAAGTTGGAACTCGGGACCGAGCAGGCGCGAGAGCACGCTGTGCGACTCCCGCACCAGGGCGTCGAGCTCCACCGGCTCCGTCCGCAGCACTTGCCGCCGGCTCAAGGCGAGGAGCTGTCGTGTGAGCTGCGCCACCCGATCAGCGGCCCGGCGAACTCCGATGAGATCGCGCCGTTGCTCCGCCGTGAGGTTGGTACCCCGAAGTACGTAGTCCGCGAGACCGAGCGCCACCAGCATCTGGTTGTTGGTCTCGTGGGCGATGCCGCCGGCCAGCCGGCCGACCGACTCCATGCGCTGGACCCGCTCCAGCTGCGCGCGGATCTGGCGCTCTTCCGTGATGTCGACGAACGCGCCTACCGCGCCCCGAACCGAGCCGTTGGCGTCGAACAGGGGCGTCGCTCCGCCGTAGACATACGTGGAAGAGCCGTCATCGAAGACGATCTCGAGCTCGGCGGCGTTCACCGCAGCGCCGGTCCGTGCGGCGACCTGCACCGGGAGCTCATCGGGTGGAAGCTCCACCCCGTCCCTGCGAATGCGAAACGCCGCCAGCGTTTCCGCCCCGCCGGCCATCGAGGCGTCGGGAACGTCAGGCAGGCGCAGCAGCTCGCGGGTGGCACGGTTTCCGGTGATGTGTCGTCCGGCGGCGTCGTGCGACAGCATCACCGCCGCCGGCACGGCCGCCATCACGGCCTCCAGCTCCTCCGCGTTGGTGCGAGCGAGCGCCTCGCTGGCGCGTAGCGCCCGGTCCACCCGCCGCAGCCGAAGAAACGCCCGCACGGTGGCGAGCAGCACCGAGGGATCGACCGGATGCACCAGGTAGCCGTCGGCGCCTCCCTCCAGCCCGTACGCGATGTCGCTCGTGGCGGTGTACGTGGCGGACATGTGCAATACTGGCACGACGCTGAGCCGCGGATCGGCCTTGAGTCGCCGGCAAACCTCGTAGCCGTCGAGCTCCGGCATGCGGATGTCGAGAATGATTAGGTCGAGATCGGGATTGGCGGCTTTCAGGCCGCGTAGGCCGTCGGTCGCCTCGTGAACCTCGAAGCCGGCCTTCCGGAGCAGCCGCGCGACGGTGTATCGGTTGGCCTCGTTGTCGTCGACGACGAGAATCTGGCCGACGTCGTCGCGCTTAGTCGTCATGCGCTGACGCCCTTCAGCACCGCACCGGCTGAGCCCGACCCGTGTGCGTCCGCGCGGTCGGACACGCGCCGCTCGTTGTACACCACTGGGATGACGGCCGTGAAGACCGACCCCTCCCCGGGTGTGCTGCGCACCTGGAGGCTCCCGCCGAGAAACTCCGTCAGCTTGCGCGACAACGGCAGGCCGAGCCCGGTGCCCTGGGCGCGGCGCTGCAGCGGGTTCTCCACCTGGGAGAATTCCTGGAAGATGCGGTCCAAATCGTCGGGCGAGATACCGATGCCGGTGTCGGCGACGGTGAACGCGACGCGATCGCCGGGCCGGACTTGGCCCGACACGCGCACCTCGCCCCGCTCGGTGAACTTGAGGGCGTTCGAGATCAGGTTGCGGAGAATCTGGCCCAGCTTTCCCTCGTCGGTATGCAGCGTCGGCAGCGACGAGACATCCTCGAAGACCAGCTCGACCGCATCGCTGGTGAGCAGCGGGCGGAACACGCCGCGCAGCGCGGCGACCAGGTCGGTGGCGGAGAAGTCGCTCACCCGGGCCACGGTCTTCCCCGCTTCCATGCGCGCCAACTCCAGGAGATCGTTTACCAACTCCGAGAGCGTCGTGGCCGAGCTTCGGATCAGCCGCACCTGCCGTTCCTGCTCCGCCGTGAGATCGCCATCCACCCGGTCTACCAGGAGCCGGGTGACGTTCAGGATCGCGTTGAGCGGCGTGCGGATCTCGTGGCTGATATCCGACAGGACCCGCGACTTGAGGTCCGCCGCTCGGGCGAGATCCTGGGCCCGCGCGTCCAGCTCCATGTACAGGGCGACCACGCCGCGGTTCGTATCCTCCAGCTCCTGATTCAAACGCTCGATATCCGTCTGGCGATTCCGAAGCTCGCCGAGCGTGGCCAGCAGCTCCTGGTTCTGCTGCTGGATCTCATCGGTGAGATCGAGCGTTCCCCCGGCAGCAAGCTTGGCCGACAGCTCAGCGAGCCCGGTCGGGGATACCCGCGCCACGCGTTTCGGCAGCGACTTGCCCAGCAGCACCGTGGTGCCCTCGGCAGGCGACGACGTGATCTCGAAGCGGTCCATCAGGCGTCGAGCGCCGACGATGCCGACGCCCATGCCGGTGGCCGAGACGTAGCGGCCGTCCAGCACGTCGTCGAGCCGGCCGATGCCCGGCCCACGATCGATGATCCGGACTGTCAGCATCGGCGGCGTGTCGTCGCTCAACCCGAACTCGGCCCGCCCACCGCCGGCGTACTGGAACGCGTTGCGGGCGATCTCCGATACCGCCGTGGCGAGCCGGCTCTGGTCCTGGGCGTCGAGGCCCAGGAGCCCCGCGATCTGCCGGGCGCGCCGTCGCGCCAGCACGACATCGCGCTCGCGGAGTATTTCCGTGCGGAGAATGCTGTCAGGCATCGAACAATAGATCGCCCCGGACGGGCGGGGCCGTGGTCTCCCGAACGCTGACTACCGTCACGTCGTCGCGGCCGCGATTGAAATCACGGTAGAGCAGGCCGGCGATGACCCCAGGATGCCGCGCACCGACCGTCGGGTAGCGGTCCAGCCGCCAGTGCGTCTGCAAACCATCGGTGCACATCACAAGTAGGGCGCCGTCGGGCCAGGGATAGGTGAATTCCTGGATCTTCCGGAGCTCGTGGCCCACCGTGCCGTTGTGCGACACCATGCTTCTGGTATCGGAGCCAGCGACAATGGTGGCCGCGATGTTTCCGACCCCAGCGTATCGGATCTCGCGTCGTTTGGGCTCGAGGAGGGCGGCGGCGACCGCCGCGCCGCGCGTGCTCTGGAGGGCGGCGTGAGCGTCGGCTAGGCACTCGGCCGGACTGGCATACCGCCGCTGGCGAAAGATCCGAATTGCCGCGGCCGCCGCGGCCGCGGCATCCGGTCCGTGGCCCAGGCCGTCGGCGACCAGCAGCATCGTGCCGCCGTCCGCGCTGCCGGCCGCCCACGCATCGCCGCAGATGCGCTCGCCGCGCCGGGGCAGACACACCGCGCCGATCTCGAGCCCGGACCCCGTTCGCCAGCGGGCGGGAGTCGGCTCGCGTTTCCATACCCGGGCGAACACGACGGTGCCCATTCCCGGCGCGGCGTGGATATCGAAGACGTCGGCCGTGCGGGCCACCGCGCCGAGCCCCGTGCCTGGCGTGCCCGCGGTGGAGTAGCCGTCGCGT
>DASSUE010000193.1:0-6383 GCA_035707305.1 Gemmatimonadales bacterium | reverse complement strand
CGGCATCCGCATCTCTTCGACCTGGGGCCGGCGGAGCCGTGGGAGCGGCTCAAGCAGCGCGAGCGACATCGCGGAATACTCGGGGAGCTCCCACCCGGGTTGCCGGATCTCTTGGCGGCTTATCGGTTACAGGAGCGGGCGGCATCCGTCGGGTTCGATTGGCCCGACACCAGCGGGCCTATCACGAAGGTTCGGGAGGAGCTGGATGAGGTGCAGCGCGAGCTGGCCATTCACGGACCCGGCACCCACGGAGTCGCCGGCGACACGCTGACCGATGAGATCGGCGACTTGCTCTTTGCGGTGGTCAATCTCGCTCGCAAGGCGGGCGTGCAGCCAGGACCGGCGCTCGACCGCGCCAACGCGAAGTTCCGGTCGCGCTTCGGCGAGGTCGAACGGCTGGCAGCCGAGCGAGAGATCGATGTAACTACCGCGGGACTGGACGTGCTGGACGGCTTGTGGGAGGAGGTGAAACGGGCGCGAGTGACCAGTGAAGAGTGAGGAGTGTGCTTCGATGATCTGGCTCGATCATCGATCATGCGTGCCGCTCACTCAGGACGTGGCGCCTGCCCCGACGAGCCGCTGGAACCGGGGATGTTTCCGGATCGGATCGAAGGTGGGGTCGATCCGGAGCCAGCCGGGCGAGAGGTAGTACGGGACCTTCAGTAACGGCTCGAGCTGGTCGAGCGCTCTCTCGGGCTCGCTTAGCAGGATGTAGATCCGCGCCAGCTGGTGCTGGTTGTAGAGGGCTTGCGTGTCCTGCGACGGCGACCGAAGCGCGACGCCCCGCTCACCCAGCTTAATGGCTTCTTCCCGCCGACCCATGTAAGCGAGTGCGACGCCGAGCAGCACGAGCCGAGTAGGATCCTCCGGCGTCGCCTCGAGCTGCTGCTCGAACGCGATCCGGGCCGAATCGGCGTACGCCCGCGCCCGCTTCATGTCCCCATGCACTTCGTACGCCCCGGCAAGGGCGAGGCCCCAGTAACCGCCGTCGCCGTCGAATGGCCCTACAGTGAGCCTGCGGAGCAGCGCTTGCTGCTCGGCGTCGAGCACCCAATACAGGTCCCAGAAGGCAGCCATGTAGGCGACAAACGTTGGCAGGTCGACGTCTTCCAGGGGTCGGGCGAGCACGGCGCGCGCCCCGGCCAGGTCGCCCTGCGCGAGGTAGGCCATGGCCTTCCCCTCGATCGAGTTGAGCGCAGCGGGCGTGATCGAGATTGCGCGGTCGAAGGCGGCGATGGCCTCGGGATAGCGCCGCAGCCAGAGCAGGGCATCGCCGACGGCCTCTGCCGTGAGTGAAGAGCGTGGATCCAAGCTTGCACTGCGGCTCAGGTGCTCGACGGCGGGCTCCCACTCGCCACGGGACCGTTCCGCGAGTCCAAGCCCACGGAGCAGGTCCGCGTTCGCGGGCGCGAGCGAGAGACCCTTGCGGTACTGCTCAACCGCGCGCGCATAGTTCGCCGGAACGCGCCGGTAGTAATCCCCCAGCGCACGATAGCCGTCCGGGCGATCGGGACCGAGCGTGAGCGCGCGTTCTGCGGCGGATCGAGCCTGATCCGCCAGCTGCGGCGTGGGCGCTCCGGTGCCGTACATCAGTGAGCTCGCTTCCGAGAACGCGGCCCACGCAGCCACGAATGTGGAATCGAGCGCGACCGCCCGCTCGAAGTGCCCCAGGGCGTCGCGAAGCTCGCGCTCGCCGCTCGCCTGCTCCGGACTCATGTAGGCCGGCGTGCCGACGACCATGCCCGTCTCGGTCAACTTCTCCCCTGCAGTCGCAGCTCCCAACGCCTTTCCGATCCCGAAGTCGGCGACAAGGGCATGGCCTTCGCTCAGCAGGATGTTCTCGGGCTTGATATCGCGGTGAATGACACCGTGGCGGTGGGCATAGTCGAGCGCGTCGGCCGCTTCCTGTGTGATCCTCAGGGCGTCGGCCACCGGCAACCGCTTCTCCCGCCGAAGCCGATCGCGCAGACTCTCGCCCTCGATGTACGGCATGGTGAACCACAGGAGAGGCGGCTCCGCAGTGTCGCCCGGGACCTCTCCGGAATCGTGTACGGTCAGGATGTGTGGGTGCTGGAGCCGCGCGCAGAGCCGGATCTCACGAAGGAAGCGATCACCGCCAAGGCTGACCCCAAGCTCGGGATGCAGCACCTTGAGCGCGACAGGCCGGTCGTGGCGGAGGTCTCGGCCGAGGAAAACCGTGGCCCCATCCCCCCGCGACCGAGTTCCTGCTCGATCGCGTAGCGCGCCTCGAGGTTCGCCCGCAGTCGTCCGTGCAGGTCGCTCACAAGCTCCTGAAGTCCGATTGTAGAGTTGGAAGTCTTGAGAAGAATACTACTTACGGCGCACAACCGGAAGCTGCAGCGACCGCTCTGGGCCGCACGCCCCTAGGGATACAGCCGGTGGATCTGGCGGGGGAACGCGATAGTCTCTCGAATGTGCGGAATCCCGGTGATCCAGGCGACCGTCCGCTCCAACCCCAGGCCGAACCCCGAGTGAACGAAGGTGCCGTACTTTCGCAGGTCCAGGTACCAGCGGTACGACTCCGGATCGAGCCCTTGCTCCTTGATCCGGACGAGCAGGCGGTCGTAATCGTCCTCCCGCTGTGAGCCACCGATGATCTCCCCGTATCCATCCGGCGCCAGGCAGTCGTTGTTGAGCACCATGCGGGGATCCTCGGGGTTCTCCTTCATGTAGAATGCTTTGACCTGCTTGGGATAGTTGAAGACGAAGACCGGCCGGTCGTACTCCCTGGCTAGCAGCGTTTCGTCGTCACCGCCCAGATCGTTCCCCCATTGAATGTCCGAGCCCAGTGCGTTGAGCTTGGCGATGGCATCGGTGTAGGAAATTCGGGGAAACGGGGCCGTGACCCGCTCGAGCGGCGCGGTGTCTCGCTCCAGCTCCGAGAGCTCCTGCCGCCGGCGTTCCAGTGCCCGCGCCACCAGGTACGAGACGAACTCCTCCTGCAACCGCATGTTGGCGTCCGAGTCGTTGAACGCCACTTCGGGCTCCACCATCCAGAACTCGGTCAGGTGTCGACGAGTCTTGGACTTCTCAGCGCGGAACGTGGGTCCGAAGCAGTAGACCTTTCCGTGCGCCGCCGCGCCGGCTTCGACGTAGAGCTGGCCAGTCTGAGCCAGGTAGGCCTTCCCGAGATCGAAATACTCCGTGGAGAACAGGTTCCCGGCTTCTTCGCCGATAGCGCCGGTGAGGATCGGCGTGTCGACCAGAATAAAATCGCGTTGGTAGAAGAAATCGCGGATGGCCTGAACGACCTCGTGCCGCACCCGCGCGATCGCCACCTGCCGCCGGCTCCGCAGCCACAGATGGCGGTGCTCGAACAGGAACTGAGTGCCGTGCTCCTTCGGTGTAATCGGGAAGTCCTGCGACGGTCCGAGAACGACCAGGTCCGCCACGCCCAGCTCGTACCCGCCGGGGGATCGGGGCTCCGCCCGCACCGTGCCGGTGACCGCCACGCTGGATTCCTGTGTCAGCGTATGGAAAGAGTCCCAGACCGTCTGCGGCACTTCCTTCTTGGACAGCACGCACTGCACCAGCCCGGTGCCGTCCCTGAGAACCAGGAACGCGATCTTGCCGCTGGATCGGGTCGTGGCCACCCAGCCGCGCACGGTAACCGTCCGGCCAACGTGTTCGGCGAGCTCGGAGATTCGGCAATCGGGCATGGCCGCAGAGTCTACGCGCCACGGTTGGGAGCGTCAACACACCGGCGGGCGCGCGGAATTGCCGGGATTCCGCGCGCTCCTACCCCACTCGAAAGAGCTCGGTGGCGCGGGGGTACCTTGCCACGGCTCGTTCCCGCAGCGCCTGATGCTCGGCCCGCTGAAGCGCCGGGTCTCGGTCGATGATCTCCGCGGCGAGCGTACGTGCCGTGGTCAGGAGATCGGCATCGTCCGGCAATCGCGCGTGGCGCACCTCCATGCCGCCGCTCTGCCGGGCTCCAATGAGATCCCCCATCCCGCGCTCCCGCAGGTCCAGCTCCGCGATGCGGAACCCATCCTCGGTCGCGGCGAACTCCTTGAGCCTCGTGGGCACGTAGTCGTCGGCCATGAGGATGCAATAGCTGTCGCCGAGCCCCGCGCCGCGCCCTACCCGCCCGCGAAGCTGATGCAGTTGGGCGAGCCCGAACCGCTCCGGGTGCTCCACCACCATGACAGTCGCGTTCGGAACGTCGATGCCGACCTCCACCACCGTGGTGGCGACCAACACGTGGATCGCCCCGGCCCGAAACCGGCGCATCACGTCGTCGCGCTCTTCGGGCTTGAGCCGCCCGTGCACCAATCCCACCGCGAGGTCGGGCCACCGTGCCGCCAGCAGCTCCGCCATGGTGCTCGCCGCTCTGAGGTCGGCCTTCTCGGATTCATCGATCACGGGAAGCACGATGTACGCCTGCCGCCCTCGCCCGCACTCGCGGGCGACGAAGTCGAACACCTTGGCCCGTTGTCCTGCGGTTCGCACGGCGGTACGGACTGTGCCCCGGCCCGGGGGCTTCTCCCGGAGGGACGAAACGTCGAGGTCTCCGTACAGTGTCAGTGCGAGCGAGCGCGGGATCGGGGTGGCGGTGAGGAGCAGCACGTCCGGTGCCGCCCCCTTCCCGATCAGCGTCGCCCGTTGCTCCACACCGAATCGATGTTGCTCGTCGATAACCACCAGTCCGAGCCGTTGGAACGCGGTGGTCTCTTGCACCAGAGCGTGGGTCCCGACGACCAGCCGCGCTGCGCCGCTGGCAAGCCGCTTCCGGACCGCCGTCTTCTCCGCCGCCGTGAGGCGGCCGACCAGCAGCTCCGGCCGGAGCTGGAGCGGCTCCAGCAGTGTCGCGAGCGTCGCGGCATGCTGCTCGGCAAGCAGCTCGGTGGGCGCCATGAGGGCGGCCTGGAAATCGTTCTCGGCGGCAAGCAACATCGCGAACAGAGCCACGATCGTCTTGCCCGTCCCTACATCGCCCATGAGCAGACGGTGCATGCGCTCGGGGGCGATCATATCGCCGGTGATCTCGCGAACGGCCTGTTGCTGGTCGTTGGTCAGGCGCCACGGGAGAGCCTCATGCAGCCGGCGGGTCAAATCGCGTTTGACGGTGAAGGCGACGCCGCTGCGCTGCCGCTTGGCGAGCGAACGGGCGCGAAGCAGCATCAGCTGCAGATCGAGCAGCTCGTCGACAGCGAGCCGGCGCCGGCCACGTTCCGCCTCCGCCACAGACGTCGGCCGGTGCACCACCCGCAGCGCCTCGGCCAGCTCCGGCAACCCGAGCGAGGTACGGAGCCGGGCCGGCAACAGATCTTTCGAAAGTGCGATGAGCGAGTCCAGATGCCGCTCGATCAGGCCGCGAATGACGCGGTGGCTCAACCCTTCGGTGGCGGGATAGACGGGAAGTATCTTGCCGGCCGCGAGCGGATTCGCATCCCCGTCCGCCTCGGCCAGGATGAGGTACTCCCGCGGAGCCATCTGGCGCCCGTGATAGAACCGGACCGGCCCGGACACGAGGAGCGTTTGGCCGATTGCGATCGTGCGATCGAGAAAGGGCTGGCCGGGCCACGCGCACTCGAGCAGCCCGCTGGCGTCCCGCAGCACGGCATGGAAGATTCGCAAACCTTTCCGGGTCGGCACCACACCCTTGGTGACGACACGGCCTACACAGGCCACCTCATCACCCACTTTGGCCCGGGCGAGAGGCGTAACGGTCGACGCGTCGACATAGCGGTGTGGAAGGTGCCAGAGCAGGTCGCGGGCGGTGCGGATTCCGAGGCGAGCCAGTGCGTCGGCCCGCCGCTCACCGATGCCCTTGAGGAACTTGACCGGGGTGTCGAGCCGAAGCGCGCTCACTCCTCGCCCACGAGGCTCGCCGCGAAGCGCTCCGGATCGAACGGCTCCAGGTCGTCAATCGTCTCACCCAGGCCGACGAACCGGATCGGAAGGTCGAGCTCCCGGCGGAGGGCGACCACCGCGCCGCCGCGCGCGCTGCCGTCGAGCTTGGTGACCACGATACCGGTGGGCTGCACCGCCTCGCTGAACAGGCGCCCCTGCTGCACCGCGTTCTGACCGACCGTCCCGTCGAGCACGAGCAGGGTCTCGTGTGGCGCGCCAGGAACCCGGCGAGCCACCACACGGACCAACTTCCGGAGCTCGTCCATCAGCCCCTCCTGCGTGTGCAGCCGGCCTGCAGTGTCCACGATGACCGTATCCGCCCCCCGGGCCCGCGCGGCGTCGATGGCGTCGAACGCCACGGCGGCCGGGTCGCCACCCGGAGCGCCCGCGACGTACGGCGCACCGATCCGCTCGGCCCAGATCTGGAGCTGCTGGATGGCGCCCGCCCGATAGGTGTCCGCCGCCGCGAGCAGCGGCTTGCGGCCCTCCCGTTGAAGCCGTCGGGC
>DASSUE010000192.1:0-10243 GCA_035707305.1 Gemmatimonadales bacterium | reverse complement strand
GCTGGCGAACGACAAACCAGGGCGTGCCCCATTCTTCCCCGGCACGGGGCGACTCGGGCGCGATGCCCTTCGCTTCGCAGGCGGCCCGCACGCTCTCGTCCGCGACCGCGAGATAGCCGGCTTGCATGGCGCCGGCCAGGGCGGAGCGCTCATCGAGCCTGACGCCTCCGAAGCGGCGGGCGCCGTCCCGGAGCCTGGCGACCGCCTCGTCCAGCCGGGTGTGGCTGGACGGTGGCGGTGCGGAAACGGTGCGGGCGGTGACACCCGCGGCGACTGTTTGACTGGCCATTGGCGGCCTCCTTCGGGTTGCCGGTGTCTTTGGCGGTGTCTACGTTAGCGCCACGCCCGCAGGTGACAATCAGCCCAACCTCAGATACCGACGGTTCATTGCGAGCTACCGGGGACTATTCGGTCTCGATGGGCGTCGCCACCGCCGCCGCGATCCTCGTCGCGGTCCCCCCGGTGGCCGCGCTGGCGGGGCTTCACCGCATGCTCAATGGACCGGGCAGCGTCGCGGCCGCGATCGATTCGTTGCTGGCCACGCCGTGGGTCTGGATTCCCGCGCTGATCCTCGGAATCGTGGCCCACGAGCTGATCCACGGGCTCGCTTGGGCCTTGGCGGGGAGACTGCCGCTTCAGGCCATTCGCTTCGGGATGAACTGGAAGGCGCTGTCTCCCCATGCCCAATGCACGATGCCGCTACCCGCCTCCGCTTACCGGCGTGGCGCCGCGGCACCAAGCCTCGTGCTTGGCCTGGTGCCCGCGATCGCCGGCTCGCTCTTCGGCGAAGGCGGCGTCGCGGCGTTCGGCTGGCTGATGATCATCGGCGCGGGCGGCGACATCGTGGTGCTCTGGCTGCTCCGGAAACTCCCGGGTCACGTCCGGGTGGAGGACCATCCGACCCGCGCGGGCTGCGTCGCGGTCAACGAGCCCGCATCGGGAAATGGCGTGTGACTCGAGGTCGAGCCCCTGTCGGCCCTGAGGGGAGTGAGTCGTTACGGGTCCGACTCGACGACGGAGCTCGGCGAACCTTGGGTCGCCACGTCACGGCTCGTATCCGTCTTCGACGTCCAGCAGCAGGATGGTGAAGGCCCGCTCCTTGAAGCCGTGTTCCAGCCAGAGAAAAGCTTCGTCGAGCTCGCCGAGCAGAGCGAGCGCCCAGGCTGGGAACAGGCACGCATAGCCGCCCGGCATGCGCCCGGCGCGCGGGTCGAACCTGAGGCCCCACGGCAGTAGCAGCCTCGCTGTGCTGCCGGGGAGATCGGCCGCGCCCTGGAGCGTCAGCACCCCTTCGTCGCGCCGCCCTAGGCTGCTCAACGCGATCGCGAGCGTTTCGTGGGCGGTCGTGTGGGCGGGGTCGAGCTCGATCGCGCGCCGGGGCCACGGTCTCTGCTTCGTCCGGCCGGCCTGCGTATGTCAGGATGTGGCTGGCACGGGCGTTGAGAGATGCCGATAGCGGCTCGAGCGTGATGAGCCGGCGGCGGCCGCGACGGCCTCTTCCCGGCGTCTCAGGATTGCGAGCGTCCAGGCCAGCCAGTGGTGGGCCAGGGCACTGGTCCGATCCAGCTCGATCGCTCGACGGAATTTCGCTTCCGCGACCTGCCAATTCCAATCCCAGGCGAGGGCGACATGGCCCAGGGCCACATGGGCGTCGGGGAGCTCTGGATTGATCTCCTGCGCCCGGCGGGCCAGCGTGGCCGCCATCGGGTATGCATCGTGTCCGCGCATGAGGGCCAGCGTGTGATAGGAGTCTGCCAGCCCGGCGTACGCCAGCGCGTAGTGGGGTCGAGCGCGATGGCCTGGCTGAAGAGCTCGATTCCCTTCCTCAGCCCGTCGGGCGTGCGCTTTTTCCAGAAGAACCGGCCCTTGAGGTACAGGGTGCAGGCCTCCGGGTTGTCGGTCGGCGGCTTGACGAGTGCCTCCTCGCCAACCAGCCGCACTTTGAGCGCTCCGGCAATAGCGCGCGCGAGCTCGCCCTGAACCACGAAGACGTCGACCAGGTCGCGGTCGTACGTTTCCGACCAGAGATGGTAGCCGTCGACCACGGAGATGAGCTGCGCGGTAATGCGAACCCGATTTCCCGACCGCCGAACACTCACCAGCACCGATGAGGCGTTGAGCCGCCGGCCGATGTCGCGGACGTCGGTGTCCTTTCCCTTGAAGGCGAAGGCCGACGTGCGGCTTGCGACCCTCAGGCCTCGCATTTTAGCGAAGACGTTGATCAGCTTTTCCGTGAGGCCGTCGCTGAAGTATTCGTTGTCCCGGTCAGCGCTCAGACACGAACGGCAGTACTGCGAGCGACGCCGGAGTCGGGGCTGGCGTCGCACTCAACGGCTGAACTGATTCTTGCCGCGGCACCGGGGCCACGACCTCTCCCCAGTGGAGCGTAGATTCGGCCAGGGAGATCGCGTCCGCCATAGTCGAGTCCCTCCGCGGCCTCGCGCACCCATCGGAGGGCACTGCGGGCGGGCAACGGGGCGTCCCGGCGCACGCGGTCCCGCACCGAGCCTCCGTCGATGAAAGGGGACGACGTAGTAAAGAGAGCTTCCGCCTCGCCGGAGTCCTAGAGCGGGAGGAGGTTGGGGTGGTGCAGTCGGGCGGCGACACGAATCTCCCGCAGGAATCGTTCAGTGCCGAGCAGCGCCGCGAGATCAGGCTCGAGTACCTTAACGGCCACCGGGCGGTCGTGCCGGAGGTCCTGCGCGAGATACACGACCGCCATGCCGCCATGACTCACTTCCCCCTCGATGCGGTAGCGGGTCAGCAACGCTTGGTGCAGGGTTTCGAGTCCGGGCCTTCGGCGTGCGAAGAGAGATCAACGTTACTACGAGGTCTCAGACGGCAGCTAGTAAGGCAAGTACGAGTACAAGTACAGCACAAGTACGAAGAGGCCCGGCGCATGCCGGACCCCTCCGCCCGTACTCGTACTTGTACTCGTACCAGTCTTTAGTGCCTGAACCCCGCCGACAGCGGCACCACGTCGCGGGGGTTCTTCTCATCTCCAAAGAGGAGCCGTCCCTCGCGGAACGTCGCGCCCCGGAGCGTCAGGGCCAGCACCTCGCCCAGCTCGCCGACGAGGTTCACGTCCAGCTGCTCGCGGACTTCCTTGGGGAGGTCCTCGAGGTCCGCCTCGTTGTCCTTCGGCAGGATGACCCGCGTGAGGCCCGCCCTGACGGCGCCCAGCACCTTCTCCTTCACGCCGCCGATCGGGAGCACGCGGCCGCGCAGGGTGATCTCGCCGGTCATCGCGATGTCGTGAGCCACCGCGCGCCCGCTCATCGCCGACACGATCGCCGACGCCATCGTCACGCCGGCCGACGGGCCGTCCTTGGGAATGGCACCCGCCGGCACGTGCACGTGGATGTCGCGGTCGAACATCTCGTCCGGCACCTGCAGCGCCGCTGCGTGGGAGCGGGCGTAGGTCCAGGCCGCGCGGGCCGACTCCTTCATGACATCGCCCAGCTGGCCGGTGAGCACCAGCTCCCCTTTGCCCCGCATCGTGCTGGCCTCGACGAACATGATGTCGCCGCCGGTAGGCGTGTAGTACATGCCGGTGGCGACGCCGACCTGATCGTCCCGCGCCGCTTTCTCCGGATGCACCTTGGGCCGGCCAAGGAGATCGTCCACCAGCGGACGGTCAATGGTGAGTTGTTCCACCTCGCCGGCGGCGATGCGCCGCGCGACCTTGCGGGCGAGCCGGCCGATCTCGCGCTCCAGCTGCCGTACCCCGGATTCGCGGGTGTAGCCGGTGATCACCTCCGACAGCGCATCGTCAGTGATGGTGATCTGCTCGCGGGTCAGCCCGTTCTCCATGAGCTGCCGCGGGATCAGATACTGCCGGGCGATCGCCTGCTTCTCGCGCTCGGTGTAACCCGCGAAGTCCACGACCTCCATCCGGTCCAGCAGCGGGCCCGGAATGTTCTGGATGAAGTTCGCGGTGCAGATGAACAGCACCTCGCTCAGGTCGAACGGCACGCCGAGGTAGTGGTCCACGAAGGTGTCGTTCTGAGCGGGATCGAGCACCTCGAGCAGCGCGCTCGCAGGATCGCCCTGGAACGACACGCCCAGCTTGTCCACCTCGTCCAGCAGAAACACCGGGTTCTTGGTGCCCGCCTGCTTCATGCCCTGGATGATGCGCCCGGGCATCGCCCCGACGTAGGTACGCCGGTGCCCCCGGATGTCGGCTTCGTCGCGTGCGCCACCGAGCGAGATGCGGACGTACCTGCGTCCCATCGCGCGCGCGATCGACTTGGCGATCGAGGTCTTGCCGACGCCGGGCGGTCCGACGAAGAGAAGGATCGGCCCCTTGGCCTGCTTGTCGTCCTCGTTGCCGGGTGCCGGCTTGTTGGGCTCTGGCACCGTCGCCGTAGCGGATGGACTGATGGCCGGATGGCCAGATGGCCCGGTCGAGTCACCGACATCTGTCCGCTCATTGGCGCCACTGGCCATCTGGTCATCGGGGCTTCCGGTCATCTGGGCATCTGGCCCTCTGGCCATCCGGGCATCCCTGTCCCTCAGCTGACGCACCGCCAGGAACTCCAGCACCCGGTCCTTCACGTCGCTCAGGGCGTAGTGATCCTCTTCCAGGATCTGCTCCGCCTGCTTGAGGTCGAGGTGGTCCTCGGTGCGCAGGTTCCAGGGCAGCTCCGCGATGTTCTCGAGGAACGTTCGGATCACCTGCGATTCCATGCTCTCCCGGCCGATGCGCGACAGGCGGCCGAGCTCGCGGTCCACTTCCTTGCGGACGTCGGGCGGAAGCTCGAGCGCATCCAGCTTCTGCTTGAGCTCGTCCACCTCGCCGGCTTCCTCATCCTCGCCCAGCTCCTTGCGGATCTGCTTGAGCTGCTCCCGCAGGAACATCTCGCGCTGCCGCTCGCCCAGCTCTTCCTGGACCTGCGACTTGATGTCCTCCTGGGCATCCAGCATGCTGACCTGCCGCTGGACGTGGACCAGCACCCGGCGGAGGCGCTCCTCGACCGACAGCGTTTCCAGGAGCGCCTGGCGCTGCTGCGGAGTGATGTCGATGTAGCCGGCGACGAGGTCGGCGAACTGACCCGGCTCGTTGACGCCGGCCAGCACCTGCTGCACAACGTCCTCCGGCAGCCCCGACTTCTGGCCCAGCTCGCCCGCGCGCAGCCGGGCTTCGCGATGCAGGCCCAGGAAGGCCGGATCCTCGGCGTTGAGCGGAAGCATTTCTTCCGCTTCCCGGACGATGGCCTGGAGATAGCCCTCCCGCTCCGAATAGTGGACGGCGATGCCGCGCCGCTCGCCGTGCAGCAGCAGCTGCACCCCCGACAGGCCGCGCTGCATCTGTCCGATGCGCGCAACCGTGCCGACAGTGTAGAGCACCTCTGGCGTGACGTTGTCGACGTTTTGACGTTGCGAGACGGCGAAGACCAGCCGCTCGGGAGTTTTCAGGGCCGCCTCGATTGCCCGCAGGGTGGCCGGCCGGCCGGCGCCGATCGGCGCGGTGACGCCGGGGAAAAGCACTACCTCACGAAGCGGTAGAACGGGCAGGGTCAGGCGTTCAGTCATCGTATTCCAGACGCTCCTCACAAATGACAGACCACAACGCGAATCGGTGCTTTAGGTGCACCCACCGTGCCACCGGAGCCACCGGATCGCTGATGCAACCAAACACTTTAGACGACCGTACCGTTCCGGCGTGAGGCGTGGCATCGCTGATCTGTCCGATCGTCAATAGCTCGGCTGCCAGTTTGGCGCTCCGGCGCCGCTGGCTGCAACGCTGGTTGCCGGACCGCTCCCGCCCGCGCAGATTCCCTCCCGACCTATCCGGAAGCCTCCCATTCCGTTCCGCGCCCACGTCCGGAGACCGGATCGTCGAACCGTGAGCAACACCGCGCGATGAGCGACCCGAGCGAGCGACCTCTGGCAGCCCGGCTCGGCGATGCGTTGGGTCGCGACTACACGCTGGAGGGTGAGATCGGGCGGGGCGGCATGGGAGTGGTCTACCGTGCCCGCGACGAGCGACTCCAGCGACGCGTGGCGATCAAGGTTCTTCCCCCCGAGCTCGCCTTCCAGAAGGACATCCGGGAGCGGTTCACCCGCGAGGCGCAGACCGCGGCGCGGCTCTCACACCCGCACATCGTACCGATTCACACGGTCGGCGAAGGCGCCGGTCTGGTCTACTTCGTGATGGGCTACGTGGACGGCGAGTCGGTCGCGTCGCGGCTCAAGCGCCGCGGCCGCCTGCCGCCCGATGAAGTCCGCCGGATCATGGCCGAAACCGCCGATGCGCTGAGTGCCGCCCACGCGGTCGGCGTGATCCACCGCGACATCAAGCCCGACAACATCCTGCTCGAGGGCAGTCGCGGCCGGGTCATGGTGACCGACTTCGGTATCGCGAAGGCGCTCTCGAGCACGTCGGGCGCCACCCTGACCGGAGCCGGCGTGGCGATCGGTACGCCGTCGTTCATGAGCCCGGAGCAGGCGGCAGGCGAGCGGGAGATCGACGGCCGGAGCGACCTCTACAGCTTGGGCATCGTCGGCTACCAGATGCTCACCGGCGAGCTGCCGTTCAGCGCGCCGACTGTCGCCGGCATACTGATGAAGCAGATCACGGAGGTCGCGCCCGACGTCCGCTCGGTGCGGGTGGACATACCCGAGGATCTGGCGCTCGCCGTGAGTCGCTGTCTGGAGAAGGATCCGCAGAACCGCTGGCCCACGGCCGACGGGCTCCGGCGCTCACTCGAAAGCCGCGTGGTCACGGGTTATCAGCCGACGGGACTGGGGTTCAGGGCGGGGAGGCGGGAACAGGGGAGACCAGGCGAGAACAGTCGAGAAGGGACGGGAACGGGAGCGAGCCGGCGCGAGCGCGCGTCCGCACGAGATTTGAGACCCCCCGTGCCGCCCATTCCGGCCCGTTCTCGCCCGCTCCCGCCAGCTCCCGCCCGTTCCCGTCGGCCGGCCAAGAGCGACGACACCCCGCTCCCACAGACCGGGGAGCCGGAGATCGTCATCCGCACCCGGGCGCAGTTCGCGAAGTGGGCGGCCACGTCTCTCGGCTGCTTCGGGATCAACGTCGCCACCGGCATCGACACACCCTGGTTCCTCTTCCCGACTTTCGGGATGGGAATCGGATTGCTCACGAGCTACGGCAAGGTCTGGCAGGCCGGATACAGCTGGCGGGACGTGCTCACGCGGCCGCCGGCCCCCGACGCGATCGAAACCACGACCATGATCAAGGGTGGCAAGCTGCCGAGGCAGCTGCCACCGCCCCGCGCAGACGAGTTCGGGGCCCAGCTCTCCACGGTGCTCCAGGCTCACGGCGATCGGGTCGCGATCTACAAGCTGCTGGATCGGCTCCCGCCGTCCGAGCGGCAATTGCTGCCGGAGATCAGCTCCACCGTGGACGGACTGTACAACCGGGCGTGCGACCTGGCGCGCACCCTCCACGCAATGGACAGCAACTTCACGTCAACCGGGCTGGAACAGGTCGAGCAACGCCTGGCCGGCCTGCAGCGGGAGCCGGACGATGCCGAACGCGCCCGGCGCGTGGCGCTGCTGGAGAAGCAACGGCAGACGATCCTGGACCTGCAGGGCCGGCGGGCGCAGGTTGCCGGTCATCTCGAGTCGTGCGTCCTGGCGATGCAGAACGTGCGGTTCGATCTGCTCCGGCTCCGGTCGGCGGGCGTCGCCGCGGTGCTGGACGATCTCACCAACGCGACCCAGCAGGCCAAAGCGCTGTCGCGCGACGTGGACCACGCGATCGCAGCGGCGGGAGAGATTCGGGAAGCAATGAAGTAGCGGGAGAGAGAACAGGCGCAGGAAATGGGAGGCGTTCGGGGTTGACAGATTTTGCATCGGACCCTAGCTATGAATCGTCCTCTCCGTGAAAGGGGGATGCGGGTTGGACGCTCGACGAGGGCCCCGATGAGCGACCACCCACCCATGAACACGCCTGGAGCGGTGTTGGACGACAACGCGTGACCTTTCAGCTCGATTAGAGCAGCCGCGGCCTCGAAATGCCGCGATCGTGGCGAGTGAATGTGACGGGTCGCCCCTCACCACTCGCCACTCTTATGTCCCGCCCCCGCCCGCTGGCCGGCTTCGACGTCCGACCCCAGGCGACGCACCTCCCGAACCAGCAACTCGAAGTCTTCCCGCCGGCTCCGGTGGTTGGTGATCGCGACCCTGAGCGCGTATCGTCCGCCGAGCAGTGCGTTCGACGGCACGGCCACGCCGCTCTCGTGGAGCCGGAGCAGCACTTCCTGGTTGATCGCGTCCAGCGTCTCGTCATCTACACCGGGCTTGGTCCAGCGGAAACACACGATGTTGAGCGGAACCGGCGCCATCAGCTCCAGGTCCGGCGCCGCCGTCACCAGACCGGCCAGATAGCGGGCCTGCTCGATGTTCTGCCGCACCAGCCGGGCGTAGCGCTCGATCCCGTGCTCCTTGAGCGACATCCAGACCTTGAGCGCGCGGAACCCGCGGGTGAGCTGGATTCCGTACTCGCTGAGCCAGATGTCGCCGCCGGCGACGCCACGCGTGGAACGCTTGAGGTAATCGGGGAAAACCGAGAAGGTGCGGCGGTGCGCCTCCGCATCGCGCACCAGCACGCAGCCGGCCTCGAACGGCATGTACATCCACTTGTGGAGATCGAACGCGACCGAGTCGGCGCGGGTCATGCCGCGAGTGCGCTCGGCGTACTCGGGCACCAGCGCGGCCAGCGCCCCGAACGCGCCGTCCACGTGCAGCCAGATCCGCTCCTTCGCGCAGAGATCGGCGAGGGCATCGAGGTCGTCGATCGCCCCGGTGTTGACGGTGCCGAGGTTTGCGACCACGCAGATGGGCACGGCGCCGGCGGCGCGGTCCTGCCGGATCAGCGCCGCGAGCGCCGCGACGTCCACCCGATACTCGGCGTCGACCGGCGCGAACCGCAGTGCGTCGCTCCCGAGTCCGAGCATCTCCACCGCCTTCTGGACCGAGCTGTGGAGCTCGCGCGATCCGTACACCGTGAGCGGACCGCTGGCCCCTCGCACTCCGACGCGGCGCACGTCCACGCCCGCGTAGACGTGACGTGCCACCGCGAGCCCCACCAGGTTGGCCATCGATCCGCCGCTCACCAGGAGCCCGCTCGACTCCGCGGGGAAGCCCAGCATCTGCCTGCACCAGTCGAGCACCTGGATCTCGACGTGGTTCGGCGCGTGCTCACCGCCGCCCATGTTCGGGTTCATGGTCGAGGCCAGCATGTCGGCCAGGACGCCGAACGGGGTTCCGGTGCCCATAACCCAGGCCCAGAACCGCGGATGCACGTTGCCCATGGGATACGGCAGCACATGGCGGCGGAAGTCGTCGTACGCCGCCTCCGCCCCTTCGGGGGCCCGGGGCAATGGGCGCCTGAGCGCGGCCCGCGCCGATTCGGGCAACGGCTGCCAGACCGGCCGCTCGCGCACGTGCTCCAGCCAGTCGAGCGCGTCGTCGAGCATGCGATGGCCGAGCTGCCTGAACTGAGCCCAATCCGCAGGATCCAACGATTCATCGGGCATGAGATCTCTCTAGACGATTTGTCCGCTATTTGCTATCCCGCTACTTGTTCTCGAATCGCTGTCGCTTTGCCCGGAAGTCCACCTACGCGAAGACGGCCCTCCGTGCTTCGGAGGGCCGCCGCGGATAGCCGAGAGCGGCCAGCCGCCAGCTAGAACTTGTGCAGTTCGACAATCGCCTCCTTGACATCCGCCACTTGCGGAAGAATCTCGTCTTCCAGGTCCGGCGCGTAGGCCACAAACGTGTCGGTGGCGGCGAGGCGGCGCACCGGGGCATCGAGGAAGGCGAACGTCTCGTCGGCGATCCGGGCGGCGATCTCCGCGCCGTAGCCCCAGGACAACGCGTCCTCGTACGCCACTAGCACGCGGTTGGTCTTTCGCACCGATGCGTGAATGGCCGGCCAATCCACCGGCGAGAGCGACCGCAGGTCGATCACCTCGGTGCGAATGCCGTGCTGGGTCTCCAGCTCCTTGGCGGCGACCAGCGCCCGCTGCACCACGGCGCCATAGGTGACCACGGTGACGTCCGAACCTTCCCGAACCACCTTCGCCTTGCCGAAGGGGATCATGAAGTTCGGTCCTGGATTCGGGGCCTTGTTGTAGGTCTGGCGGTAGAGGTGCTTGTGCTCCAGGAACATCACCGGATCGTCGCAGCGGATCGCGGTGCGCAAGAGGCCGTTGGCGTCGAGCGCCGTCGCGGGGCAGACCACCCGAAGCCCGGGCACGCCGGTGAACAC
>DASSUE010000191.1:0-5283 GCA_035707305.1 Gemmatimonadales bacterium | reverse complement strand
TGGGGGACTTGTTCGCGAACCGCACCAGCGTGGACCTGATGCGTCACGCGGCCGCGCTGGACCTGGAACAGTTCGAAGACGCGGAGCTGTACGACCGGCTCGAGCGTGCCCGACGGCAGACGGTGGGGCGGATCGCCCTGTTCAGCCTGGTGCTGTCGACCATTCAGGATCTGGTCACGCTGATCTCGCTGTCCGCGGCGCTGGTGGCGTACGTCCCGTGGCTCTTGGTATTGCTGGTGGTGTCGGTGCTGCCGGCGCTGCTGGGCGAGACCCACTTCGCCTCGCTGGGCTATTCCTTGTTGTACAGCTGGACGCCGGAGCGACGGCAACTCGATTACCTGCGGTACATCGGGGCCAGCGACGTCTCGGCCAAGGAGGTGAAGCTCTTCGGCCTGTCGCAGTTCCTGGTCGACCGCTACGATCGCGTCAGCCGGGAGTTCTACGAAGCGAACCGCACTCTGGCCACGCGCCGCAGCATCGTGTCTACGCTTCTCGCGGCGGTCGGCACCATCGGCTACTACGGCGCGTACGTGGTCATCATTCACCTCACCATCATCGGACATCGAGGGCCGGCCGGCCTATTCACCATCGGCGTGCTCACCTTCCTGGCGGCATCCTTCCGGCAGAGCCGCGACCTGATTCAGCGCAGCCTGCTGGCATTGTCGCAGATATACGAGCAGAGCCTCTATCTCGACGACCTATTCTCATTCTTCGCGATCGAGCCGCGAATTCGCCCGGTGCCCGCAGCACTGCCGGTTCCGGTTCCGGTGCGCGAAGGCTTCGTGTTCGAGAACGTGGGCTTCCGGTATCCGAAGTCGGACCGGTGGGCTGTCCGACACCTCAGCTTCACCCTCAAGCCGGGGGAGCGCCTCGCGCTCGTCGGCGAGAACGGCGCCGGCAAGACCACGCTCGCAAAGCTGCTGGTGCGGCTCTACGATCCCACGGAAGGCCGCATCCTCCTTGATGGACATGACTTGCGGGACTACGACGTCGCGAGCCTTCGCCGTCACGTCGGGGTGATCTTTCAGGATTTCGTGCGGTACGACTTTCTGCTGCGGGAGAACATCGCGGTCGGAAGCATCGAGCAACGGGACAACGAGCCAGCGATTCGTGAAGCGGCCGAGCGGAGCCTGGCCGACAGCGTCGCCGCCCGACTCGCGGCTCGGTACGACCAGATGCTCGGCAGGCGATTCGAGGGTGGGGTGGACCTGTCGGGCGGCGAGTGGCAGAAGGTCGCGCTTGCACGCGCATACCTGCGAGACGCGCAGCTCCTAGTTCTCGACGAGCCGACGGCGGCCCTCGATGCCCGCGCGGAGTACGAGGTGTTCCTGCGCTTTTCAGAGCTCACGGCCGGCAAGATGGCCGTGCTGATCTCTCATCGGTTCTCGACCGTGCGCATGGCCGACCGCATCCTGGTTCTTCGCGGCGGGGAGTTGGTCGAGGACGGCACCCACGCCGAGCTCGTCGCTCGTGGCGGGCTGTACGCGGAGCTGTTCGGGCTGCAGGCGGCAGGCTACCGCTAGATTCCTCCGCCTCTCTGTCGTTTCCTCTGGGGGTCGCCGTGCACGGTCTCGTCCGCGGGCATCTCATCGTCGCTCTCGCGCTCGCATTCACGCACCCGGCCGATGCGCAGACCCGCCGACCGATCACCGAGCGTGACCTGCTCCGGTTCCGGTGGGTGGCGGATCCGCAGATCGGGCCGGACGGTCGGCAGGTCGCGTACGTCCTGGTGTCCGCAAACGAGAAACACGACCGCTACGAAGCTAGCATTTGGATCGTCGGAACCGACGGGACGGCTCCTCGCCGGCTTACGACCGGCCCGGATGACGTCGCGCCGCGGTGGTCGCCCGCGGGGGACGCACTGGTCTTTCTCCGAAGCGTGAACAGGCAACCGCCTCAGCTCTGGCGGCTTCCGCTCGACGGTGGGGAGCCGCGCCGGCTGACGAACCTGGCGAAGGGCGCGTCAGCCCCCGTCTGGTCGCCCGACGGCAAACAGCTCGCGTTCACGAGCACCAGTCGGCCGGGCGATACCCCGGGCGACACTGCCGGCAAGAGCGACGTGCGGGTCATCACCCGGGCCGAGTTCCGCCGGGATGCCGCGGGATGGGACGACCCAGCGCGGGCGGAGAACATCTGGGTGGTCCCCGTCCCTGCGGGAAACGATTCTGCGGCCGCGGCGCGGCCGGTTACGTCCGGCCCCTATGACGAGGACGATTTGAGATGGGCCCCGGACGGCTCGAGGATCTACTTCACCTCCGACCGGGTCGTCGAGCCCTATTACGCCGATCCCGACGCGAACGTGTACGCGGTTTCCGTAAACGGCGGCGCGATCGATACCATCGCGGATATCAACGGGCCGATTGCGAACGCGGCGTTCGCGCCCGACGGGCGCGCGCTGGCGTTCACCGGCTTCGTCAATCCAGCCCGCCGCCAATCCTCCACCCAGACGGAGTTGTTCGTGTGGCGGGACGGCAAAGCCACGTCGCTCACCACCGACTACGACTTCGACGTCGGCGATGTAATCCTGGGCGACCAGCGGCCGCCCCGTGGGGGTTCCGGATCCGCTCCGCTGGTCTGGCTGGCGGACGGGCGGACCGTCGTCACGCTAACGACCGAGCATGGGCGGTCGAACCTGATGCGCTTCGACGCAGTAAGCGGGCGCCGCGAAACGCTCACGACCGGCAATCACGAGATCGCGGCATACACCGCGACCGCGGATGGCTCACGCTTCGCGCTCACCCAGAGTGATCCCACGCAGCCGCTGGAGCTGTTCCTTCTCGAGACGGGGAGCCGGCGCACCACCCGTCTCACTGGGCACAATGACTCACTGCTGGCCGAGCTGGACCTCGCCGAGCCGGAAGAGCTCTGGTATCGGAGCTTCGATGGCCAGCGGATCCACGCGTGGGTCTACAAGCCATCCGGACTTGGGGCCACCCGCAGCGCCCCGCTGATTCTCAACATTCACGGCGGCCCGCACGCCGCCTATGGCTGGTCGTTCTTCCACGAGTTTCAGCTGATGGCGGCGCGCGGGTACGTCATGCTTGCGCCCAACCCACGCGGCAGCACGTCATATGGGCAGGAGTTCGCGAACATCATCCAGTACCGGTTCCCCGGCGACGACTATCGCGATCTGATGGTCGGGGTGGACACGCTGGTTGGCCGCGGCTGGCTGGACACCACCAAGCTGGGCGTGACCGGCGGGAGCGGTGGGGGGATACTCACCAACTGGACCATCACCCAGACCAACCGCTTCGCCGCCGCCGTGGCTCAGCGGTCGATCGCGGATTGGGCCGGCTTCTGGTACACAGCCGATTTCACCCTCTTCCGTCCGTCCTGGTTTCGTTCGACGCCGTTCCAGAATCCGGAGGAGTTTCTTGCTCGCTCCCCGGTGCGCTATGCTGAGCGGATCACGACGCCGCTGATGCTGATCGAGGGCGAGTCCGATCTCCGCACCCCATCCGGACAGGGTGGGGAGGTCATGTTCCGGGCCCTCAAGGCGCTGAGAAAACCCGTTGTAATGGTCACGTTCCCGGGCGAGCCCCACGGGCTCTCTCGTATGGGCAAGCCGTCGCACCGCATCGAGCGGTTGGAGCACATCCTCAACTGGTTCGACAAGTATCTGCTCGGCAAACCGATCGCCATCTACGACGGCCCCTGACCCGCGCCCTACCGCGGCGTGAGGGTGTCGGGGGTATCCGACACCCTCTCATCAGTGAGCACCAGCTCGGATGCGACCAGGATGGGTTTGCCACGAAACCGGTTCTCCAGCTTGGTGTCCAGATCTACCCCAAGCTCCGCCTCCACGTCGGCGACGTCGCCAGGTCGGATCACCCCCGAGATGAGGATCTGGTCCCCGGCCTGAAGGGTCGTCTTCTCGTCGCCGAGCAACACGGCGATAGGGCGCCGCGTGACGACCAGCATCTGCTCCTTCAGCACCGGATCGTCGTCCTTCACCGTGAATATCCGGAGCCCATGCGATTCGGCGACCTGGGCCGCGAGCCGTACCCGGTCGCCGATATACTGTTCGGGGTTGTGCCGAATCCCATCCACCGAGATCGGCGGCTCGATCTCGCCATCGGGCAAAATCTTCCCGCTCGAGCACCCGGCGAAGGTTACCGGCGCCAGCAGGCAGAGGCCCCGAAGCCAAGCGATGCGAGCAGTCATTGGGTCCTCCTAACACTCTGCGGTCGCAGCATTTGACAAGCTGCCGCCCGCCGCGCAAGTTGGGGTTCCCTCAAACTCTGGGAGGTGGCGGCCATGAAAGTCTATGGCTCGAACGCCATCCGTAACGTGGCTTTCGTCGGTCATGGAGGCAGCGGGAAGACGTCCCTCGTAGATGCGCTGGCATTTGTCTCGGGTTCGAGCCGCCGGCACGGATCCATCAAGGACGGTACCGCGCTGACCGATTACTCCCCCGACGAAGTCGAACGCAAACACTCCATCGGACTTGCTCTCGCGCACGCCGAGTGGCTTGATACCAAGATCAACCTGATCGACACGCCCGGCTACCTCGACTACTTCGGCGAGGTGGTCACCGGCCTCCATGCGGCGGACGCGGCCGTGGTCGTGCTCAGCGGCACCGCCGGCGTCGAGGTCGGCACCGAGAAGGCGTACGAGATCTGCGACCACCTGCATCTTCCGCGCCTGCTGTTCGTCTCGATGATGGACAAGGAACACGCGGACTTCGAACGCGTCTTCGAGGACGTGAAGGCGCATCTCACGCCGAAGGTCGTTCCGGTCGAGATCCCGATCGGCGACGGACACAATTTCCACGGGATCGTCAATCTGTTCTCGGGCCACTGCCATTTCTACAAGAAAGGTACGAAGACCGGCGAGTACGACGTGGTGCCGATCCCTCCCGAGTACGAGCGTCGCTTCCAACAGTACACCGACCAGTTCACCGAAGCGGTGGCCGCCACTGACGATGCCCTGATCGAGCGGTACCTGGGAGGCGAAGAGATTCCGCGGGAGGAGTTCGTCCAGGCCGTGAAGAAGGGCATGCTCCGCGGCGAGGTAGTGCCGCTCTTCTGCGGCAGCGCCGAGCTGACCTACGGGACGCGAACCCTGCTCAAGAAGATGGTGGAACTGTTCCCCTCGCCGGCGGAAGTCTCGCCGCCGGCAGTCGATGGCGGCGCCCGGCCGCCGCTGCTCGGACGGGTGTTCAAGACCGTGTCGGAGCCGCACGTCGGGGATGTCACGTTCTTCCGGCTGTACACCGGCGAGCTCGCGAACGGTGCCGACGTCCACACGCCGAGCATGACGTCGACGAGAAGCTGAACCATC
>DASSUE010000190.1:0-16236 GCA_035707305.1 Gemmatimonadales bacterium | reverse complement strand
ATCCGGTCTCGACGCGCCAGATGCCGTACCGTGACGCGCTCGCGCTCGGTGCCATGGCCTTCTTCTCCGAGAAGTACGGCGACGTCGTGCGAGTGGTGCAGATGGGCGAGTCGATCGAGCTGTGCGGTGGTACCCACGTCCGCAGCACCGGCCAGCTCGGGCTCTTCCGCTTCACCGGGCAGGGCGGCGTAGCCGCTGGCGTACGCCGCATCGAGGCGGTGACGGGGCCCGAGGCCTACGCGGTGCTCGAAGGGCTGGAAGACCGCCTCGGCCGGGTTGCCGAGGTGCTGAAGTCACAGCCCGAGCATGTGGCGCGGCGGGCCGAGCAGATCATGGAGGAGCGGCAGAAGCTCGAGGCCCGCCTTCAGGAGGCGCTGCGCACGGGCGGTGGGCCGTCGCACGAGGCGGAGGTCATACAGGTCGACGGCGTGCAGCTCACCATGGCGGAAACCGGCACCGAAGACCGGACCGAACTCGGTCAGATCGCGGACCGGTTCCGCGAGGGGAGACGCAGCGCGGTGCTGGTGCTGTTCGGCACTGCGGGGCGTGGCGCCATCCACGTAACCCTGAGTGACGATCTCGTGAGCGCAGGTCGCCGCGCGGGAGAGCTGGTCAACCAGATCGCCGCGGTGAGCGGCGGCAAGGGCGGCGGGCGGGCGCATTTTGCCTCCGCCGGCGCGGGCGATCCCACGCGGCTGGGTGCGGCGCGTCAGGCAACCCCGGCGTTGGTGGCGGCCTGGCTCGGAAACGGCACCTGATGGTCGGTGAGCCGCTTCCCAACGCGATGGGGGAGTGGCTCGATCGCCACCTGGCATCGGGGCCCGCCGCGTTGGCCGCCCGGGTGCGGCATTACGCCGGCGCCACCCCGGCTCATGGGGACGTGGCGGGCACGCTCGCGGAGGCCGGCCAGGCAGCACTCGCCACCGTGCTCGCCCATCCCGGCGACCGGTCCGCGGCCCTCGATCTGCTGGCGGCCGATGCCCTCGTCACGCTCGCGCTCGTCGCAGCGGCAGAGATAACTCCCGACCGGCTGGGAGAGTTCGCCGACAGCCTCTTGCGGATGCATCTTCCCAGTCGGTGATCGACCTCCATTCGCATCTTCTTCCCGCGGTCGACGACGGCGCGCGGTCGGTTGAGCAGGCCGTTGCCGTCCTCGGTACAATGGCCCAGCACGGTGTCACGGGAGTCTGCCTCACGCCGCACCTGACCGCCACCGAGGCCGAGGTCGGCGTGCCGGGCGCGCACGACGCCGCGTTCGCCCGCCTGGCGGCTGCCGCGCCGGCCGCGCCGCAGCTTCATCGCGGCGCCGAGGTCATGCTCGACCGACCTTTGGGGCGAGCCGCGGCGGCCAATTCCGCGGTGCGGCTCGGCGGCACCCGCTACATCCTGGTGGAATTTCCACGCCTGGTCGCCGCCGCCACCGTCAGCCACGCGCTCGCGCACGTCGTGAGCATGGGCCTGGTCCCGCTGCTGGCCCATCCGGAGCGCTACAGTTGCTGCACGCCGGAAATGGTGAAACGGTGGCGGGCGTTCGGCGGCGTCATGCAGGTGGACGCGACGACGCTCCTGTCTCCGCGCCGGCGCGGCGAGCGGGCTCGGAAGCTCGTGTCCGAGGGATTGGCGGATATCCTCGCGGCGGACAACCATGGCGACAGCCGACTGCTCACAACCGGCCACGCTATGTTGTGCGAGCACGGTGGCACCGAACAGGCCGAGTTGCTCACGACCAGAAATCCGGCCGCCATCCTGGCCAATGGTCTCTGCGACAATGTTCCCCCGCTCGCGTTTCGCGTCTCCGTCATCGAGCGGCTGCGGCGACTGTGGCACCAGGCCGGCGAGGAGCCGTGATCGAGCGAGATCCTGAAGCTGAGCGGCGGCAGCGCATCCTGCGGATGACCCGATGATTCACCTCCTGTTCACGGGCGGTACCATCTCCATGGAGCGGGATCCTGCCGCAGGAGGCAACGTCCCCGCCCTCGGCGGCGAGCGGCTGGTGCAGCTCGCTCCCGGCCTTCAACGGTTCGCACCCTTCGATGTCGAGGATTGGGCCCGGCTCCCCGCCTGTCACCTTGGTCCCGATGACATCTGGGCGCTCCGGGAGCGGGTGCGGGAAATCCAGCAGGGAGTCGGCACCACGTACACGACCCGCCCTTCGGGCATCGTTGTCACCCATGGTACGGACGTGCTCGAGGAGAGTGCGTACCTGCTCGCCCGAACGCTGGATCCCACGGTACCGGTGGCGCTCACCGGCGCGATGCGTACGTCGAGCGAAGAAGGGTGGGATGGGTCCCGAAACATCGTGGATGCGGCCGCCGTTGCGAGTGACCCCAGGAGCGCCGGCCGCGGGGTGATGGTGGTCTTCGCCGGCAAGGTGTTCGCCGGCCACCAGGCAGTGAAGGTGCACACCGTGAACACCGACGCATTCTCGGCGCCACACGGCGAGCCCGTCGGCCGGGTGGAGCAGGGGCGGGTGGAGTACGACGGGCCGGCGCGAGTCCCTGCATGCATCCCGGCGGCTGGTCTCTCCGCACGGGTCGCGCTGATCCCGGCGGTCATCGGTGACGACGGGCGAATGCTGGATCTCGCCCGTCCGCACCACGACGGTTGCGTGCTCGTGGGCTTCGGCAGCGGAAACTCTCCGCCCGGCCTGGTCGCCGCGGTCGCCCGCTGGCTGGACGACGGCAAGCCGGTCGTGCTGGCCAGCCGGTGTCCGGCCGGCGAGGTCACGCCGGTGTACGCCTTCGACGGCGGCGGAGCGCGCCTGGTGGCGATGGGCGTCATTCCGGCTGGGGCGCGCACGCCGTCGCAGGCGCGCATGGAACTCGTCATCGCGCTGTCGGCCGGCGTTGCGTACGGCATGCGCGCCGAGCCGGCGGCGGCATGAGCTTTCCCGCGACCCTTCCCATCCCCGACGAAGTGCTCGAGATCGCGCGACGGTTGGACGACGCGGGCCATGAGGTATGGTGCGTGGGCGGGGCCATCCGGGACACGCTGCTTCGCACCCGGACCGGGTCGTCCGCGCTGGAGCCGTTTGACGTCGACTTCGCGACGTCGGCGACGCCGGAGCAAGTCCAGGCCCTCTTCCGGCGCACGGTGGGGGTGGGCATCAAGCATGGGACCGTCGGCGTGCTCGACCGTCACCGCGTGCTGCACGAAGTCACGACCTTTCGACGCGATGTGACCACCGACGGTCGTCATGCCGTGGTGGCGTTCGGGGTCTCCCTCGCCGACGATCTTGCCCGCCGCGACTTCACCATCAACGCTATCGCGTACCATCCGCTCCGCCACGAGTGGCGAGATCCGTTCGACGGCGCCGGTGATCTCGCGCGCGGGCTCATCCGCGCCGTGGGCGATCCGGCGCAGCGGTTTCGCGAAGACTACCTGCGTGTCCTCCGGGCGATTCGATTCGCAGCCCGCTTCGGTTTCGAGATCGATGCCGCGACCTGGGAGGCGGCGCGAGCGGCGGGTCCCAGCCTCGATCAGCTCAGCGCCGAGCGGGTGCGGGACGAATGGTTCAAGGGGCTGCGCACGACACGCTCGGTCGCGCGGCTGGTCGACCTGTGGACACGGGTAGGCGCCGCCGACGTGTGGATTCCATTTCGCGCCGTCTCGTTCTCCGCTGCGGAGGCCGACCGCAGTCCGCGCGATCCAGTCTTGCTGACCTCGCTTCTGGTGGCCGATCCCGCAGGCGCGTTGCGCCGGCTGCGAGCGTCGAACGCCGAGATCGCGCGGGCGGAGGCGATCCAGCGCGGTCCGGAGGAACCGGCGGCTGACACGCCGGAGGCGGTACGACGCTGGCGTGCAGTCGTGCTCGGCGCCGCCGACGACCTCATGGCCATCTGGCGGCATCGCCATGGCGCGGTGCCCGGCTGGGCCGCGGCTGCGCTCGATAGCCGCGCCCGCCAGGAGCCGGTGACCCGCGGAGAGCTCGCGATCGACGGCAGCGACATCGCCGCGGCGGGCGTTCCCCCAGGCCCGGCGATCGGTGCGATGCTGGACCAGCTGCTCGACCGAGTCCTCACGGACCCGTCACTCAACACGCGGGAGCAGCTCGCCGCGATCGTGCGGTCTCGCCCGTGAGCGCCGTCGGCTTCGCGGTAGCGGCCGCAACCGGCAACCTGGCCGGCGCCCTAGCCGTGGTCCGGCGACTCGAGGGAAGCCTGCGCGCCATCGACGTCGGTATCGCATTCAGCGCGGGCTTCATGCTCAGCGTGGCGATCATCGGCGTGCTTCCGTACGTGTTCGCCCAGAGCGGCGCATCCGCCGCGTGGTACGTCCTGGGCGGGTATGTCGCGGTGCACGTGGCGCAGCACGTCCTGGCGCCGCATTTCCATTTCGGGGAAGAGACCCACCGCGTGAGCGCGGCAGCCGGAATCATCGCGCTGGTCGGACTCGCGGTTCACACCTTCTTCGACGGCGTGGCGATCGCCGCGGGCTTTCTCTCCTCCGGGCGCCTGGGCGTCCTGCTGGCGCTCTCGGTGCTTCTCCACAAGCTGCCGGAGGGTGTCACCGTGGCGAGCATCATGGTGGCCGGTGGGCACGGGCGCCGGGGTGCGATCGCCGCCGCCGCCGCAGTCGGCCTCGCGACCGTGCTCGGTGTGCTCCTCACCGAGGCAATAGCGCCATTGGCTCGCCACGGCTTGGCGCTCTCCGCAGGGGTGACGCTGTACGTGGCCGCGTCCGAGCTGGTACCGGCGTTTCAGAGCCAGCGACGAAGCGTGGCCACGGTGGCGTTCGGCGGTGGGATTCTTGCCTTTCTAACCGCAAACCTTCTCGTATGACGCGGCGACAGCGCGGAGGGAGTCGAACGCGGGCTCCGCGTCCGACCAGAGCTCCCGGACCCGGGTGGCGAGGCGGCATTGGTGCTCCCGGTCCGCTGGCGATACTGCGAGCGCGCTGCGTCGCAGCCGCGCGATCGCACTGACAGCCGCATCTACTTCGCCGGCCTGCACGGCCCCTTGAGGCCAACCTTCGATGTCCCACGCGTCGCTCCAGCCCCAAGCGCGTGCGGCCGCGGCGGAATCGCCGGTCGCCAATAGCCACTCGCCCCGGTTGAGGTACAAAATCGCACGGGCGAACGGATCGCCGAGCCCGGTTGGACCGAGCTGAAGCAACGGGGCGGAGCGGGCCAGTGCTGAATCGGGCCGGCGGCGCGCGGCGTCTTGCAGCGCGGCCGCGAGAATCGCGAGCGCGGCCGAGCCCGGCGAGGTATTGGCTCCGCTGAGGCGATCGGCCCAGCGCAGGGCGGAGACGGTATCACCGCGAGCGTGCGCCTCCATGGCGAGCGCCCACGCCGCTCGGCTGTCGTGGTGCCCCGCGGCGAGGGTCGTCAACCGGCGTATCGCGATTGCATCAGTGGCGCCGCTCGAGGGCAATCCAAGCGAGCGCCCCAACGCGCGCCACTCCCACCGCGCGAGCTCGGTATCGGGCGAACTGAAGCAGTCGGCAGCGGAGTCGAACTGCGCCAGCGCCGCCGATGGTCGGCCCATCAGTATCAAGGCGAGACCCAGGGCCTCGTGTCCGCTCCCGCGAATCGCGGCCGTCGCTCCCTTGTCCGCCAGGAGACGGCCGAATTCGACCTGTCCCGCCGGGATGTCGAAGAGATTGCCCAGTCGCACATAGCGCGCCAGCGTTTCGCGGGTCAGGGAATCCGCAGTCCAGCGAAGGTATATCATCTTGAGCGCGGCCCAACGTGGTGCGAACCGCTGGTCGCGAACGAAACCGATGAGGCGCCGGCGCTGAGCCGCTTCGGTGCCGGCCGATCCTTCCGCGATCAGGCGGCTCAGCGCGCTGTCGGCGCGAGCCCGGTCGCCGAGACGCGCGTAGCCCACGACCATGTGCTCGAGGACCGTCGAAAATCGCTCGCGTTGGGCCACCGTGCGCATAGCCGCGAGTCCGCTGTCCAAGGGGATGCCCGCGAGCGGCCCGCGATGCACCAGCTCGTCGGCGTAGAGGAGCGCGGCCTCGCCGCGCCGTGGATAACGCCGCAGCGCCTCCGCCAGCTGAGCGAACCGAGCGAGGAGATCGGGCTCGAGCTGGGCTCGGACCAGCATCGCCTGGAGCGGTGGCAGCGTGCTGCCGAACCGATGGTTCAGAGCCTGCAGCTCCGCAGTGAAGGACCGCTCGCGCCAGCGGCGTACCAGTGTGAGCTGCCAGGCGGCTTGCGCGAACGCCGAGTCGAGCGCCAGCGCGCGCTCGAAATGGGCCTGGGCGGCAGACCAATCGTCGCGCCGGAACGCTTCCTGCCCCGCTAAGAGCTCGTTCCAGGCTGCCACGTTGGCGCTTTCCCCTGCGGTGAGCTCGCGGTATTGGTCCAGGTGTTCCGGGAACAGGCGCGCAACGACCGAGTCGGCTATCGCCGCGCTCCAGCCGAGGAGGTCGTCCTGCCCACCGGGCACCGAGAACGCCTGCAACAGCTGACCGGTGGAGTCGCGCAGCGTCACCCGAAGTCGTGCGGCCGCCTGATCGAGGTCGCCCTGCGCATACACCCGTGCGCGGATGGCGCTGGGGAGCAGCCCGTCGCGGCGGTCCGCGTCGGTGGCATCCCACCACGCGAACGTCTGACCCAGCGGAGCGAGGCGCCAGGCGGGATACCACTCGAGCCGGTTGCTGACGAGCCGCGCCAGACGGCGCCCGGTGCCAGCCGACGCGCCATCGTCGAACGGCAGGACCGCGACCTCGCCGCCGCGAAGGGGGGTCAGCGCCGTGCGTCGGTCTCCCCGCCCTTGGACCACCGCGAGCAGGATCACGAGCGCGGCCGCCAGGCCGATCGCGACCGCGGTTCCGCGTCGGCGCGGCCGAAGCGCGGCGCGAAACGTCTCGGCGTTCGGCCAGCGGTGGTCGGGGCTCACCGCGAGTCCCCGGGCCAGCGCTTTCGCGAGCTGGTGAGGTACGAGCGACCACTCGCGAGGCTCCGGCGCCGCGGCTGGCTGCCAGCGAACGCCTGTGCTCGCCTCGTAAAGCACCATGGCGACGGCGTACAGGTCCGTCCGCGGGGTGACGCCACTGCCGACCAGTTGCTCCGGAGCCATGTAGGCGGGTGTGCCCACCAATGCCCCCGGGTCGGTCAGCGTGCCGCCTCCAGTGTCGACGCGGGCGGCCCCGAAGTCGCCGAGCAGGATGCGATCGCCGGTCAGGAAGATGTTCGCGGGCTTGATATCGCGGTGGATGATGCCCTGCCGGTGCGCAACCGTGAGCGCGTCGAGGAGGGCCGTGCCGAGCGCGCGCACCTCGTCGGGGCGGAGTGGCCCCTCGGTCAACCGCTCGGCGAGGGTGCGGCCGGCGACGTATTCCATTGCATAGTAGGGGAGCCCGTCCGCCACCCCGGCGTCGTACACTGGCACGATGCTCGGGTGGGTGAGCGCCGCCAGCAGCTTCGCCTCGCGCACGAAACGCTGGATCGCGCTCTCGGTCCCGAGCTCGGGCCGCAGGACCTTGATCGCGACTGGCCGATCGAGCCGAAGGTCGTGCGCCAGCACGACCACGCCCATGCCGCCCGCGCCGAGCAGGCGGTCGACGGCGTACCGGTCTCGAAGCGCGGCGCGAAGGCGGTCGAGAAAGGGATCCATGGGGGCGGTGGAAGGTGCCCGCGCGGAACCGCGCGGGCAACCGCCTCCGGCGACGACGCTGCTACGGACTCACGCGCCAGCCCAGCTCGGCGCCGACGTATACGTTGATGCCCGGCGCGGGCTCGAGCACGCGCGGTGCGTTCACCACCCGATCGAAGCCGTTGATGGTGACGGATCCGACATACGCCTTGTCGAAGACATTATTGACGCCCGCAAAGGGACGAATCAGCGCGCTGCCGGTTTCGCCGCTCCAGCTCACCCGCAGGTTGGTGATGCCCGCCCCCCAGTCATCCACGCGTCCCTCGAGTGAATTGGCATCGTCGGAAAAGATCGCGGAGCTGAGCGTGTGGTCGATGTCGACTGCGAATCCGTAACCCGGCTCGCTCCGAAGGCCGAAGCGCGCGAAGTGCTCCGGCACGCCGGGAAGACGGTTGCCGTCGAGGGTCACCGTTTCCGTCCCCTGGACGAAGGTGTAGTCGGCGAAGGTGTAGTCGGCGTAGGTGTATGCCGCGGTCAGCCGTACCTGGGGAATGGGAGCAACCGAAAGGCCCAGCTCGACACCGTCGTTGTGAGTCTTGCCGGCGTTGCGGAAGAACGCTCGCCCCCCGACTTCGGAGAACTGCACGATGGCATCGCTTACGCGGGTGATGAATCCGCTGACCGAATACTCCACGGTCCGTCCGATGCGGCCCCGCACGCCGACCTCGTAGTTCCACGCCCGCTGCGGTCCCAGCTCCTGATTGAAACCGCCGCCGCCCTCGGGACGGTTGGCGAGCTCCGTGGTGGTCGGCGTCTCGAATGCCGTGGACACGTTGACGTAGGGTACCACGGTCTCGGACGCGAACCAGCTCGCGCCCACGTTGCCGTTCCAGGAGTCGAGCGTCCGCTCCCCACTGTCGTCGTCGCCATCGGCGAAGAAATGGTCGGTGACGTCGAATTCCACCCGGTCGTAACGACCCCCGGCACTGAGCAGCAGCTCGGCGATCGGCGACCAGTTGAGCTGCACGAACGGCCCGAGCTCGAGCACCTTCTCACGCTGATCCACGTACGTGCTGTCCGTGGCGACGCCGGCCTCGGACCGAAAGTTTCGACGATCGTCACGGAGATACTGGAGGTCCGCTCCGACGCTGATCCGGGGCCCGAACGGATCCGCCCCCAACGCGCGCGTCGCCGACGCTCGCGCACCCCCCACCAGCCGATCGATCTGCACGTACGTGCCGATCGTGGCACCCGGGCCTTGAGGCGGGGGTGTGGCGAGCGGATTCTCGAGATCGCGCTTCAGCCCGAAGACCGCCAGGTCGTACGCGTTCCCGCGCCGGTCGGTGTGACGGAGCGTCGTGGCGAGCTGATACTGTTGCACGTCCTTGTCCGCGCCGCGGCGAATGTTGCCGGCCGCCGCCGTATCCGGATTGGCCGCGAACTCGGCGGCGGTGAGCGCGCCGGGGTTCTGCGCCTTGGGATTGTCGGCCCCGAAGAACCGGATCCCCACCTTGGTCCGCTCCGCCACATCGACGTCGACGGCGGCATTGAGCAGGCGGAGGTCGGCCTCGCTCTGCTGGCGGAAGCCGTCCCACAGCGTGCGAGAGATCGAGAGCACGCCGCTGGCCGGGCCGCGGCGCCCGCTGGTGCGGGTCTGCCACTTGAAGAAGCCGAAGGAACCGCCCTCGACACGAGCATACTGCGAGAAGGGACCCGGATCCGCGGCCTCGGTCTGGAGTGATATGACCCCGCCCGATGCATTCCCGTACATCGACGAGGAGGCGCCCCGAAGCACCTCGATGCGCTCCAGCGATCCGAACTCGACGTTGGTCAGCTGGCTTTGACCATCCGGCAGGGTCTGAGGCACTCCGTCCAGCAGGATCTTGACCCCGCGGGTGCCGAAGTTGGCGCGGCTGCCGAAGCCGCGAATCGACAAGCGCTGATCCAGGGAAAAGTTGTAGCGGTTGGCCACGTAGACGCCGGGGACGTTGTTCAACGCCTCGTCGAGCCCGACGGTTGGCTGCGCCCCGCGAAGATCGCGTTCTCCAACCACTGAGACCGCGGCCGGGACCCGGCTGAGCGGTTCGGCGGTCCGCGTGACAGTCACTTCGATTTCCTGCAGCTGCTGCGGCCGCGCGCTGTCGGCCCGGATGGAGTCGGGAAGCACCGGCTCCTGCGCGAAAACAGGCATGGCGCCGAGGAGGACGCCGAAAAGCCCGAGCGAGCGCCGAACGGTCGAACGAGCAGCAGGGAGCATGGCAATCCCATGGCTGAAGAGAGCCGCAGGTGCTGGGTCATTTCCCCCAGCGGATGGGCCCGAAACGCTCCCCCAGAGGCAGGGGGTGTGCCGGGACCAACACTGTCGAAATCGAATCGCGAGTCCCGCTGGGTGCAACAACTTACCAATCCGGGCTGCGGAGGAGCGTTCAGGCGAAGCCGAGGCGCCTAGCGTCTAATCACCCAGCTTGAAAGGGCTTCGGCCCGACCCTAAGTTTCCCGCCGCCTATGGCCGACGCCTCCTACAAGCTCCCGGATTTCACCAAACCGCCGTTCGCCGGAGCACCTGAGGCCCGGTTCGCGCCGCTCCCTGCCGACGGCGTCCTGCCTGAAGACTTCTTCTCGACATCGAATCTGCCGACCTACGTCCACGTGGGCGGTCGGTGGCAGATGCCTGAGCGTCCCCGCATGGACTGCGTCATCGCGCAGCGCCACGGCAAGCTGGAAACCATCGAGCCGCGCCGGCTCAAGAAGGGCGAACTGGTGGCGATGGGCTTGGCGGAGGACGGCACCGAGGGGATCGTGGTGCACGCGGAAGGATTTCTCGGCGGCAGTCATGGGGCGAACGAGTTCCGGTTCATGTCCACCGAAGTGAGCCGAGAACGGCCGGTGAACTATGACGAGCTTGCTGCACGGGTAGGCGAGGAGAAGCGCGACGGCGGATTTCTCATCTGGGTGGTGGGACCGGCGCTGGTGCACTCGCGTGCCCGAGCGGACTTCGAGTGGTTTATCGCCAATGGCTACGTGCAGGCTGTCCTGGTCGGCAATGCGGTGGCCGTGCACGACATCGAGGCTGCGATCTACGGCACGACGCTGGGCATGAGCAATACCGGTCAGCCGACCGAAGGGGGACATGGGTTGCACATGCGCGCGATCAACCGCGTGCGCGCGGCTGGCTCCATCGAACGGGCGGTCGGGAAGGGCGTGATCCGAAGCGGCATCATGCACGCGCTGGTGCAGCACAGCGTCCCCTACGTCCTTGCGGGATCGATTCGCGATGACGGCCCGCTGCCCGGGGTCGTGAGCGATACGCTCGCCGCCCAGGACGCCATGCGGGAGTACACGATCAAAGCGACCGGGGCCATCTTCGTGGCCACGGCGCTCCACGCGATCGCGGTCGGCAACATGTTGCCCGCGTTTCACACCCGCCGCGGCCCGCCGGCACCACTGATGACCATCTGCGTGGACCAGACCGAATTCGTGGTGAACAAGCTGAAAGATCGCGGCACACATCAGGCGTATGGTGTGGTAACCAACGCCCAGGACTTCATGCACGTCCTCAGACACTACGTCGAGCGATGGGCGCAGGCGCAGGATTGATCGGCCCTACCTCCGCGCCGGGCACCGGTCCCGGATGGCGGCGCCTGGCTGGTGAGGTTTCGCGCGTGATTCCTCGCGACGAGCTCGACGGGATCTGGGTATTCCCGGTCATTCGGCGTGATGGCCGGGAGTGGGGCACCGCGGTACTAACCCGGGTACACGGCGATCGGCGGCGGATCTACACCGCGCGCTACCTGCTGGTCCTCAAGGGGAAGGAGCGGGGCCAATTCGAATGGGGGTTGGACGAAGTCGGCAGTGGGCCGGCCGAGTCCCTCGCCCCCCTCCTGCACGACGTGCACAAGCGCACCGACGACGAGCACCCGCCGATCGCACTGACCGTGGACGGCTGGTTGGGGGAGCTGGCCGATGGCCCGGCTCGCTAGGGGCGAGGGCGCCGCCCTCCTCGACCGCTTTCGTCAGCATCTTCGCGAACAGCACCTTCCGGTCACCCGCCAGCGGGACCGTATCGCCCAGGCCGTGCTGCTCTCCGACGAGCACCTGTCGGTCGACACGATTCAACGCCGCCTGCACGAGCAGGGCGAGCGGGTCGGGCTGGCGACCATCTATCGTACGCTGGAGGTGCTGGTCGGGAGCGGTCTGGTACGGGCTCACGATTTCGGCGAGGGGTTCAAGCGCTACGAGCCGATGGCGCAGCAATCGGGGCACGAGCACCTGATCTGCGTGCGCTGCGGCCGGGTCGTCGAGTTCCAGAACGAACGGCTCGAGCGCATGCTCCCGATCATCGCCGACGAGCACGCCTTTCAACATCAGCGCCATCGGGTCGAGATCCATGGCGTGTGTCCCGATTGCCGGCGCCGAGACCTCGGCGCGCTCGCGGATTAGACGCGATGGACGCACCCGCCAGCCTCGGACTCCTGGTCGCGTTCGCGGCCGGCATCCTGAGCTTTCTCTCCCCGTGTGTGCTGCCGCTGGTGCCGTCGTACGTCGGCTTCCTTACCGGTATGACGCTCGACGAAACCACGGCGCGCCGCCGGTTGGCGTTGGCGCATGCCCTCCCTTTCGTGGGCGGATTCTCCTTCGTCTTCGTCCTGCTGGGGGCCAGCGCCACCGCACTGGGCGGCGCGCTCAAGCACTACCAGGAATGGCTCCAGCGTGCCGGGGGGGTGCTCATCATCGCGTTCGGCCTGATGTGCCTCGGTGTGTTCAAGGCAGGATGGCTGGAACGGGAGCATCGGCTCCAGGTGCAGCAGAAGCCGCTCGGGTTTCTTGGGTCGGCGATCGTGGGGATGGCGTTCGCCTTCGGGTGGACCCCGTGCATCGGGCCGGTGCTCGGCGCGATTCTCGGGCTTGCGGCCACCTCGGCTGACGTCTCGCGAGGAATGCTCTTGCTGGGGGTCTACTCCGCGGGGCTGGCGGTGCCTTTCCTTGCGGCGGCCTTCGCCCTCGACGCCTTTCTCGACTGGTTCCAGCGTTTCCGGCGCTATTTACCTTGGGTGATGCGGGCGAGCGGCGCCTTGCTCGTATTCGTCGGCTTGCTGCTGGTCACCGGGGAGTTCACGCGCCTGGCGGGCTGGCTCCAGTCGCTGACGCCGGAGTTCGTCCGGAGCAGGATTTAGGACCAACCTCTCCATCGGGTTCGCGCTCCCGTCTGACGGCACGTATCATTCCCCATCTATGTATCGCCGTCGAACCTGTGTACCGCTGCTGAGCTCGGGGATGCTCCTGCTCGCCGCTGTCGGATGCGAGCCGAGCCCGGCGCCCTACGCGGCATGGCAGAGGATTCAAAGCGCGCCGGTGCCTCACCGCGAGTCCGGCGTCGCTGTGGTCGAGGGCAAGCTGTACATCTTCGGCGGCTTCACCTCGCGGGACGCCGAAGTGACCGACCAGGTGCAGGTCTATGACCCCTCCACGAACCAGTGGGCACGGCTCCGGCCGATGCCCGCCCCGTTCACACACGCCAACGCCGTGCAAGTCGGCGATACCATCTGGTTCGCGGGCGGGTTCGTCGGGAACGATCCGGGCCGGGCTACCGACACCGTGTGGCGTTACCATCCGCCCACCGATAAGTGGACCCCCGGCCCATCGCTCCCGGCGCCGCGTGCGGGTGGCACATTGTCGCTCGTGGGTGAGAACCTCCACTATACCGGGGGCTACGAGCCCGATCGAGTCAGCAATTCCCGCGATCATTGGAGCCTGGCGTTAAGCGGGGCAGGACCGTGGACACCAAGGGCAAGGATGCCCGAGGAACGCGGCCATCTCTCTGGCGCAGTGGTCGATGGCCAGGTGTACACCGTTGGTGGGGCGTTCTTCCACGATCCAATTCCCCACGATACGCATCTGCTGCACCAGTACGATCCGGCGACTGATCGCTGGGGGCAGCGGACCTCACTGCCGATGCCGCTGTCGCACTCCGAGCCGGGGACGTTCCCGTTGGACGGCCGCATCGTCGTGATCGGTGGCCGCAACAACTCTACCACCAAGTACCGCCGGACGGCGAAGGATTCGAACCAGATCACCCGCGCCATGCTCGTGTACGACCCCTCGGATGACATCTGGGTAGATCTAGGGTCGCTCCCGCGCCCGTTGGCCGGCCCGTCGGCGGCCGTGATTGGTCGCAACCTGATCGTCACCGGTGGCGGCCTGGGAAACCAGCAGCTGCCCCAGACAGACGCGTGGGCCATCCCGATCCGGGATGTCTGGTTGCCGCGCCCGGCGCTTCCGGTGCCGCTCGAAGACGTGTCCGTCGGCGTCATCGGCAACAAGCTGTTCGCGGTTGGCGGCGGCTCGTCCGCGACCCTGGCGTACGCGCTCGACTCAGCCCGCTGGGCGCCGGCCGACGCGTATCCGCTCCGGCCATACCCGGGCAAGGGACACGCCGCGGAAACCTGGGATCGGAAATGGTATCTGTTCGGTGGATCGGGGGCCGAACACCAGACCCAGATCCTCCATCCCCGAGCCAAACAGTGGCGTACTGGCGCGCCCATGCCGTTCCGCGCGACCCGAAGCGGGGCGGTCACCATCGGCGATAGAATTTTCGTGGTCGGCGGACTGGTTGGAGATTCGGCGACCGCCCGAGGTGCCGCGTACGACCCCGGTGCCGATCGTTGGACTACCATCGCTCCCATGCCCTTGCCGCGCTACGGCGCGGCCGTGGGCACCGACGGCCACCGGCTCTTTGTGTTCGGCGGCCGGGCCGGCAGGGGCGAAGTCTCGACGGCGGACGTTCAAGTCTACGAACCTGCGTCGAACCGCTGGACGCTGTCCGGGGGCGGGGGTGACGACGGTCCGCCGCCGATGCTTCAGCCTCGAAGCGGATCAGCCCGAGCGGTCTTCCTGGACCGTCGGTTCTACCTCGTGGGTGGAGAGAGCGCGGGCGACGCTCAGATACCGGTCGACATCTACGACCTGCACTCCAGTCGCTGGGAACAAGGACGTCCCATGTCCGTTCCCCGCTGGGGTGTGATGCCGGTGGCTGCGGCGGGTCGAATCTTCGTCGCCGGAGGGAGTTCGGGAACGCTGCGGCGACGTCTCGATGCGTTCGACTACTACGCGCCGCCACGGCGATCACGCTCGGAGTTGCCACCACCTCCCTCGGATGAGCGCTGGGTAAGCGGGATGACTAGCGCCAAGGGAGCGCAAACGCCAGCAACGTCCCTTCCGGTCCCCGACTCGATGCCGAGACGATGAACTGCCGCCCGTTCCGGGTCCGGTAGGTCATCGGGTTCGAATAACCCTTCCCTCCGACCGGCGCCTGCCAAAGTTCCCTGCCGGTCTCGGTGTCGAGGGCGTGCAGGCTTGTGCTTCCGCTCGATATGAACAACAAGCCTCCGCGCGTCACCAGCGGACCAGAGGTTCCCACGGAGCCCAGCGGCGGCAGCTTGACCCCTCTGAGTGACGGGTGTTTCTCGAGATCCGGCCGGGTGCCCACGGTCGCCTGCCAGCGATGCTCGCCCGTCGCCAGGTCAATTGCGGTGACCGTGCCATATGGCGGCTTGTTGATCGGGAGCGACGACGGGAGACGCTGGGCGCTCCGGGCCGAGCGGGTGTCGCCGATGAGCTCCGCGTCGATCGTGTCGTTCGGAGGCCCCGGCGACGTCAGCCGCACCACGATGGGCTGATTGTTCCCCTTCACGAAGAGCAACTGGCTCTCCGGATCGTAGGCGGCGCCGCCCCAACCGGCTCCTCCGAGCCAGCCCGGCATGATCACAGCGCCGGTGAGCGATGGCGGCGTGAACATCGGGCCGAAACGCACGCCTTTGAGAGCGTTCCGGACCGAGTCCCTCAGCCGCGGCGTGAAGTCGATGATGTCGTTCTCCGAGAATCCTTGGCGGACGAAGGGCAGCGGGCGAGTTGGAAACGGTTGCGTGGGATGCGCGACTTCACCCGGCACGTCGCTCGGGGGCACCGAACGCTCTTCGATGGGCCACACCGGCGCACCGGTGACGCGATCGAACACGTACACGAACCCGGTTTTTCCCGCCGCGGCCACGACGTCCTGCACCCGATCACCGCGGCGCACCGTCACGAGCACAGGCGGCCCCGCCAGATCGTAGTCCCAGAGGCCGTGATGCACGGCCTGGAAGTGCCATCTGCGCTTCCCCGTCCGCGCGTCTAGGCACACCAGCGACTCAGAAAACAGGTTGGCCCCCAGACGGCGCCCGCCATACCAATCGTTGCTGGCCGCGCCCACCGGCAGGTACAGGAGACCGCGGACGGAATCCACCGTCATGGGCGCCCACACGTTCACGTGTCCGGCACCCTCGGTACCTCGAGTCCAGGTGTCGTGTCCGGGCTCGTTGGGGCGCGGGACAGTGTTGAAGATCCAGGCCCGACGCCCGCTTCGCGCGTCGAAGGCGATGACCGCGCCGGGCGGATCGCCGCGATACGTCAGCTCGTCGGCGATACTGCTGCCGACGATCACCAGATCGCCGTAAACCATCGGTGGCGATGTGTTCTCGATGTGGTTTGGATTGCCCGACCACCCGAGCGCTTCCACCAGGCTCACCGCTCCCGTTCCGCCGAACTCCCGCACCAGATTGCCGGTGGTCGCGTCGAGCGCGTACAGCCGGCCGCGTGACGCGTGGAACAGCCTGCGCCGGCTACCGTCGGACCATGCCGCCAGCCCACGGTG
>DASSUE010000189.1:0-2667 GCA_035707305.1 Gemmatimonadales bacterium | reverse complement strand
CGGCGGCGCGCTCGTAGGTGAAGGGCCTCATACGCGCCCTCCCTCTCCCTCCGCCACCTGGCGGATCGCCGCGACGATGTTGGGGTAGGCCGCGCAGCGGCAGATGTTGCCGCTCATTCGCTCCCGGATCTCGGCGTCGGTCAGCTCGACGGCCGGATCGGAGACGTCGGCGGTGGCGTGGCTGGGCCAGCCCGCCTTCGCCTCGGCCAGCATCCCCACCGCCGAGCAGATCTGGCCGGCGGTGCAGTAGCCGCACTGGAAGCCGTCGCACTCGACGAACGCGGCCTGCAGCGGGTGCAGCGCCTCCGGCGAGCCGAGGCCTTCGATCGTCACGATCTCGTCGCCCTCGTGCATCACGGCCAGGGACAGGCAGGAGTTGATGCGACGGCCGTTCACCAGCACGGTACAGGCGCCGCACTGGCCGTGGTCGCATCCCTTCTTGGTTCCGGTCAGGTGGAGATGCTCCCTGAGCGCGTCGAGCAGGGTGGTGCGGGTGTCGACCTCTATGAGATGATCGGCGCCGTTGACTCGGAGCCGGGCAAGCATCGCGGGGGGCGGGGGCAGGTTGGGAGCGGCCGGAGGGTGGGGGCGGGGCCTCTCCTCGATTTTCTGGACCATCGTCGTCTCTTGGGGACTCGGTGCTAACAGTGCAGCAACGAGGCCAACCGCGCCAGTCTCTCGGTGACTGCTCCGCGCCAATGCTGCAAATGTGCACCGCTCTTGCTCCAGCCCCGCTGAGGATCGCATCGTATGGGTATGGCCGCGCCGATCTACTACACCGCGGAGATGGTCCGCGCACTTCCGGAGGACGGGAACCGCTACGAGGTGGTGCGCGGGGAGCTGCTGGTGACGCCGGCGCCGCGGCTCTGGCATCAAGAGATCGTCTTGCGGCTCGCCAGGGCACTTACCGGATATCTGGACACCGAGGGTGTGGGGCACCTCTTCTGTTCCCCGGCCGACATTTCTTGGGGTCCCGACACGCTGGTGCAGCCGGATCTTTTCGTAGTACTGCTGGAGCAGGCCCGAACCCTCGACTGGGTGCAGATCACCGACCTGCTGCTGGTCGTGGAGGTGCTGAGCCCGTCGTCCCGGCGTGCCGATCGATTCAGTAAGCGGCTGGAATACCAGCGGCAGGGTGTGCCGCTCTACTGGGTGGTCGGTCCCGACGAGCGGTCGGTGGAGGTCTGGACGCCGGAGGACACACTCTCAAGGTTCGAGCACGAGCGGCTGGCATGGCATCCGGCACGGGCGGACGCGGCGTTCGAGCTGGAGCTCCTCGAGTTGTTCAAGCCGATCTGACCTACGCTGTCGCTCGCTGACTCTGGAGTTGAGCCAGGACGTCTGGCGGCTGTGAACCCCACGAATTCTTCACGTGCGCTTCATCGACCGCTCACCCCGGTCGTGCTAGGATGGGGCAGGTCGTAGCCGTGCAGCCAGGCCCTCGCGGAGTGCTGTATGCTGAGCCATCTGCCCGCATCCCACCCTCCTCGCCGGACGTTTGCGGGGGAATCGGCGCTGTCGCTGACCCTCCACGGGCTCGCGTTCGGCGCAGTGCTCTACGTCAGCCGCATGCCGGTGGAGGCTCAGCCAGCGAGCGGCCTGGATACCACCCTCGTGTTCCTCACGCCCGCCGTGGGTGCGCCTGCGATAGCAACCCCGCCTCCACCGGTACGGCGGGTGGTGGTGCGGCTTCCGGGCATGCCGGCGGTGGTACCGGGACCTGCGGCCCACGGGTTCCAGACGATCGCCGTGCCGAAGGAGGTTCCGACCGACATCCCCGAGGTCGATCTCAACGCACCCGCGTTCGACCCGCGTGACTACACCGGGCGGGGCGTCGAGGGAGGTCGCGGGGCCGGGATAGCGGTTGGCGGGGTGATCGGGGGCGTCGTCGGCGCGCCGGCTGAAGCGGTGGCCGCGTTCGAGCCTGGCACGGTGTTCATCGAGGCGGAGCTGACGGAGCCGACCCAGTTGCTCTCGCACCCGCCCCTGCGTTACCCCGAGCACATGCGCTTGGCCGGGATATCGGGAGTCGTCGTGCTGCAGTACGTCGTGACCGAGGGCGGACGGGCTGACTCGAACTCCGTGCGCGTCCTGAGCGCCGCGCACGCCGACTTCATTCAGGCCGCACGGGAGCTGGTATTGGGGTGTCGCTTCAAACCGGCCCGAATGGGGAAAGAGCTGGTACGGCAGCTGGTGCAACAGCGCGTCGTGTTCCGGTTCGAGGAGGCCGATCCGCGCGGCTAACCTCAGCAGCAAAGGGCCCGCGCGTGCTCGCGGTGCGCCAACTGCAGCGCCCGCTCTGCCGCGCGCTCGGCCCGCACACCGACGTCGGGAAACTGGATGGAGTCCACGCAGATCCCACCGCGGCCCGTTAGCAGGGTACGTTCATGCTGACGGCGTCATTGCTCGAGGACGACCTCACGGACTTTACCCGGAGGGCCGGCCGGAACATCCCCACGCCACCACAGACATTCAGGCCGAAGTCCTGGAAAACCACTATTTCAGCTAGCAGTAGTGGGTGCGTATGCCAACCGCTCATCGCTCGAGCGCCGTGCGATCCCAGCCGCCCCGATCGGCCGCCGCCTCATAGGTGCTCTGGAAGAAATCGAGTACCGCGGTGTCCGGGTCGTCTGCCCCGCGGACGGCCGCGTATGGGAGGATCCACTC
>DASSUE010000188.1:0-3689 GCA_035707305.1 Gemmatimonadales bacterium | reverse complement strand
TCGCTGGCCCCGATCAACTCGACGCCGTACTTGGCGAGCGTGCCGTCCCGGTAGAGCGCCATCGCGACGTTGAGTGCGGTCTGGCCGCCCATGGTCGGCAGCAGCGCGTCCGGGCGCTCGCGCTCGATGACGCGCGCCACCCATTCGGCGGTGACCGGCTCGACGTAAGTGCGGTCGGCGAGCTCCGGGTCGGTCATGATCGTCGCCGGGTTCGAGTTGACCAGCACCACCCGGTACCCTTCCTCCTTGAGGGCGCGCACCGCTTGCGTGCCCGAATAGTCGAACTCGGCCCCCTGCCCGATGACGATCGGGCCGGAACCGATGAGGAGGATGGTGTTCAGGTCAGTGCGCTTCGGCATCGGCGATGTCCCGCAGCATGTCGTCGAGAGTGTATACCGGCGTCCAGCCGGTCGTATGGCGTAGCCTGGCGGGGTCGCCGACCAGGTGCGGTATGTCGGTGCGGCGCGCGAGGGCCGGATCGGCGACAGGCTCCACCTTCGCCCCAATGATCCGCGCCAGCCGGGCAAACAACTCGGCGAGGGGCACGCCGTTGCCCCGCGCGACGTTGTACGTCTCGCCGGCGATGCCGCGCTCGAGCAGCAGCTGGTACGCCGACGCCACGTCCCGCACGTCGAGAAAATCCCGGACCGGCGTCAGATTGCCCGTGGCGACCGTGCCCGCCCCACTCGCTCGCGCGGCCCGTAGCCGCTCGGCAAAGGCCGGCAGCACGAATCGCGTCGTCTGTCCCGGTCCGGTGTGCTGAAACGGCCGGGCAACCACGACCCGGAGCCCCGTTCGTCGCCAGGCCTCGAGGCCCGCAACCTCGGCGGCGGCCTTGCTCGCCGCGTACGGCGTCAAGGGCGCGACCGGATCGCTCTCCCGGCGTGGGCGCGGCTCGCCGATCCCATACACCTCGGCGCTCGACACCAGCACCACCACCGGGTCGCCGCGACCAGTTGCCCGCCGCTCGGCGAACGCGCGCAGCAACCGCACGACGCCGATCGCATTCACTGTCCACGCGTCGACGGGCGCCTTGGCGGCCTCGGCCGTGGAGCTCACGGCGGCCAGGTGCACGACCCCATCGGGATCCAACGCGGCGGCGTCCGCGAGCGACGCCTCGTCATGTAGCTCGAGCGGCACCCACCGGGCGCCGGCCAGGCTCGGATCCGGAAGCGGACCCGCCAGCTCGCCTTCGGGGCGCCGAGCGCCGATGACCTCATGACCCCCCGCGAGCAGCCGGCGTACCACGTGACGGCCGACGAACCCGTCGGCGCCGGTCACCAGCACCTTCATCGCGAGCCGGCGAGCCTCCGTACATCCTCGTCCACCATTGCGCGAATCAGAGTCTCGAACGGCATGCGAGGTTGCCAGCTCAACTCCGCCCGGGCCTGCGTGGGGTCGGCGAGCAGCAGGTCGACTTCAGCGGGCCGGACGAACCGCGGGTCCTGTACCACGTGGCGACACCAGTCGAGTCCCACGTGTGAGAACGCGACTTCCACCAGCTCGCGGACGCTATGGGCCACGCCGGTGCCGATCACGTAGTCGCGTGGCTCGGGCCGCTGCAGCATCCGCCACATGGCGTCGACGTAGTCGCCGGCGTAGCCCCAATCCCGGCGGGCATCGAGATTGCCGAGCCGGAGCTCCGTGGCCAGCCCGAGTTTGATGCGGGCGACTGCGTCGGTCACCTTCCGAGTGACGAACTCGATGCCGCGCCGGGGCGACTCGTGATTGAACAGGATCCCGCTGACCGCGTACAACCCGTACGATTCGCGGTAGTTCACCGTGATCCAGTGCCCATACACCTTCGCGACGCCGTACGGCGAGCGGGGGTAGAACTGGGTCGTCTCCCGCTGCGGGGTCTCCGAGACCTTGCCGAACATCTCCGATGAGCTGGCCTGATAGAACCGCGCCGCGGGATGCACCAACCGGATCGCCTCGAGGATGCGGGTCACGCCAAGCGCCGTAAACTCGCCGGTGAGGACGGGCTGCGACCATGACGTCGGGACGTAGGACTGCGCCGCGAGGTTGTACACCTCGTCGGGTCGAGTCTCCTGAAGGACGACGGTGAGCGAGTGCTGGTCGAGCAGATCCGCGGCGACGATCGTGATACGGTCGAGCAGATGCTCGATCCGCTCGTAGCTGTGGTGGCTGGTCCGCCGAACCACACCGAACACCTCGTACCCCTTGTCCAGCAGCAGCTCGGCGAGGTAGGAGCCGTCCTGCCCCGTTACGCCGGTGATGAGGGCTCTGGGCATCGGTTTAGCCCGCCCCCGCCCGGTTGTGCATCACCAGCTCGGTCGCCATATTTCGCAGCTGCCTTTCTTCGAGGACGGATGTATGGCACGGGTGTGCGCGGTGTGCGCCAAGGGGCCGGTCACCGGCCACAATGTGAGCCACGCGAAGAACCGCACCAATCGCCGGTGGTATCCCAACCTGCAGACGGTTCGCGTGCTGGTGGATGGTGCGCCGCGCCGGGTGCGCGTCTGCACGCAGTGCATCAAGAGTAACAGGGTCAAGAAGGCCAGCTGACGCAGCGTTCCCGGCCGCCACCCGTTCAAAAAAAGGGGACCGGAAGGTCCCCTCTTTCGTTTCTCGACGGCTCTCGATGCCGATCACTCGGACAGGAGCTCGATCCGGGCCAGATCCGCTCCGTCGCCGGGACGATGCCCGAGCTTGAGGATGCGGGTATAGCCCCCAGGGCGCGCGGCGAACCGCGGGCCGATGTCGGTGAACAGCTTGGCGAGGGTGTCGCGGTCGCGGATCTTCCGCTCGGCGAGACGGCGCGCGTGCAGGTCTCCGCGCCGCGCCAGAGTGATCAGCTTCTCGGCGTACGGCCTGAGCTCCTTGGCCTTGGCCTCGGTGGTGATCACCCGCTCGTGCGCGAACAGGCTCGTCACCATGTTCCGCAGCATCGCGCTGCGATGCGTCGCCGTGCGGGAGAGCTGGCGGCCTTTGGCGCGGTGGCGCATTACTGCCCCTCGCCCGCAGGTGCGGGATGGGGCCCGGGCGGAGTGCCGGCGCGGACGACCCGCACGTCGCCGTCGGCCTCCTCGAACGCCATCCCGAAGTTGAGCCCTTCGCGCTGCAGCAGGTCCGAGATCTCGGTCAGCGCCTTCTCACCCACGTTCTTGACCTTCAGCAAATCGTCTTCGCTGAACTCCACCAGATCGCGCAGGGTTCGGATATTCGAGTTCTTGAGCGAGTTGAGCGAGCGCACCGAGAGCCCGAAGTCGTCGATGAGACGCCCAAGGCGCTGCTTGAGATTCCCGCCGCCGACGGCCGCCCCGCCGATCCCGTCGATTTCACGCGCCCGAGGGACGCGGCCGAAATCCACGAAGTGCTGGAAGTGCACCTGCGCCAGTGCGGCCGCGTAGGCGATCGCGTCTTCGGGCGAGATGGTGCCGTTGGTCTCCAGCGTGACCGTGAGCCGGTCGTAGTCGGTTCGCTGGCCAACGCGGGTCTCCGCGACGGTGAAGTTCGCGCGGCGCACCGGATTGTAGATGGCGTCGATGCGAACCAGATCCACCGGGAGCGAGCGGTCGGCCGGGTGCAGCTCGGCCTCGACGTAGCCGCGGCCCTTGTTCACGTACAGCTCGCCGCTGATGTCCCGATCGTCCTGCAAAGTGAAGAGCAGATGATCGGGGTTCACGATGCGGACCGAGCCGTGCTCCTGGATATCGCGGGCGTAT
>DASSUE010000187.1:0-44675 GCA_035707305.1 Gemmatimonadales bacterium | reverse complement strand
GCGCTCGCCGAGCGGAACGGTGTCGCGGTGTCGGCCGCCCTCGAGTTCTTCACGCGCCTGGGGCCCTTCCGGTTCGACAACCTGCACCCCACCGGCGCCCAGCGCGCCGCGAAGATTCTCTCGTGCATTCCGGACGGAGTGGCGCTCCCCCATGCGGACGCCCCGGCCGACGCTGCCCTGCCCATCGGGTGGACCGCGACCACCCCGAAAAAGCCGACGTCCTCTCCGCGTCAATAAAGCGCCGTACTGGCTGGTCCAGAGCCGAGCGCGCAGCGATGTCGCCGGCGCGAGTTCCGCCGTCGCCTCGAGCCGATCCAGTAGCTGCGGCTGGGGGGTTGAGCGGCGCAGCAATGATCGCCGCGGCAGCAGGCCTCGGGCCGACGGTTGGTGCGCCGCTCCACGCGGCGATCGATACTGCAGTGATCGTGAACGCGCTTCGGGCGGCGACTCAGCCGGCGATCGACGGAGAGGACGATAGGATGCTGCTACATGCCCGCATCGGCGGGTTGTTTCCAATATTCGCGGTGGTGTGGCTGGTTGTCGTCGGAACACTGCTGGTCACGCTGGTGATCAGGTCGCCGACGCTGGCTCAGCGGCATCGGCGGTGGGCTCGGATTTCGGCATCTCGCTGGTGCGCGGTGTGCTGCAGCCACCTGCCGGCCGGGAGCCCGCTGGGCCGTTTCTCGCGCACGTCATGATGCACGGCGCCGCGGTGATCCCCGGGTGGACGCTACGATCCACCTTCCTCCTCACTTCTAGATGGTCGCCGGGACTCGCCGGGCCATCCAAGCCCGCTCCGCCTCCCGACGAATTGCTCTGAGCAACTGGCGACGGATCAGGAGAATCCCCGGCGAGAACGCCGCCCAGTAGCGGCGGAACCGCTCGCGCGACTCTGGATCGGTCGTGGTGACCCGGGTCTCGGTCCGAGCGATGGAGCCGTCGCCGGCCGCTGGTTCGGCTTCGATCGTCCAGACGATTTTCGCGTATCCGGGGTGCGCGAAGGCCGCGAACTCGTCCGGTGGCACGCGATGGAGGGCAACCTCAGCGCGCCACGGCTGCGTGAAGGCACCGAACACGGCCTTGCGCCCGGCCACTTCGGAGAGAAGCCCCCACCCAAGCGCCTGCATGTATTGCAGGAGGGGCCCGGGTGGCTCGCTTCGAGACCCTTTTGCTCCCATGATCAATGACCGGCCAGCGAAGAGCGCTCGCACGACCGGGGACGAGGTGAGGTCAAGGTTGCACGCGGCCGAGTATACGATCTCAGCCGGCGCGCGGACGCGCAGCTCGTGCCGCTCGGCAACCTCGTAGTCGGGCATGAAGCGATCGAGCAGCGGGTCAGGACTATGTGGGGCATCGCGGCGCCCGTACCGCGCCCATGTCGTCGCGGCATAACCCGCATAGGAAAGCGCCGCGATACCGGCGGCGCCCAGGACCGCGCCGCCCAATCGAACTGTTCCGAGGGTGCGCTTCATACTCGGCTGGCCTCCTGAGACCTGCAGGGAGGATCCGCAGGTGAGCCGGTGGTAGGCCCCCATCGCCCTTCAATGATCGCCGCGCCGCCATGCCTTCAGGGACCGGCCCTAGTCCTGGGGAGCGGTCGCGCACGGTGGTGACCAGCGCGCGTCGGTGCCGCGGCACCATCGGTAGCACACGCAACGCATCGCTACATGGCGGGTGCGGGCTCTGCCATGGTTTCGAGCCACTCAAGTAGCTGTGGCGGCGCGAGTGCGATGCTAACTTCACCGGCGGCTGCCTCGACTGCGCGACACCAATACTCCAGCGCGAGTCGGTATTTGTCGGCGATCCGGACAAACTCAGGCGCCCGCTGCCCGGTCCGACCTACCTCGCAAAGCCGGTGGCCGAGCGCCTCGAGCAGCTCACCGAGCGACCAGAGTTGTTCAACGATGCCGGCCGGTGCGTCACGAAGCACGGTGTGTACCAGATCCCGCTCTCTCCGCAGGCGCGGGCGGAGCTCGGTGTCGAGCAATCGCACGGCCGCCCACTGCTGCCAAGGCCCCGCGTCGGGCGCGCACGCCGCGAGGAGGACTCCATCGAGTTCCTGACGGATGCTCTGATGAAGCTGTCCCAGCATCGGTCCGACTACCGTCGAATCGGTGTTCATGTTTGACCCCCCTTCGATCCGACATTCGCGTTCCAGCCGATCGCCGAGTAGATGGGGCAGGATCCGGTCAGTGCTGTACCCAGCGGGATGAGCCCGACCAGGGTGAGATACTTCCACGGCGACGGGAGCGCACCGAACAGGCCCAGGATCACCACTCCCACAATCAGCCGAAATACCCGTTCCGGTTTGGTGATGTTACGCAGCATGAACTCCTCCCTTCAGCTCAGAGTGGGACGGTAAGAACAGCGCACCGTGCGTGATGGGAGACGTAGCGCGCCACACTGCCAGCCTCGATGACGCCCGGCGGTCCTCCCCGTCGGTAACCGATGACGATCACCTCAGCGCCCACCTCCTCCGCCGCCTGCAAGATCTCGGCAGCCGCATCCCCACGGCGCACCAGCAGTGGCCGGAGCGCGCCGTTGACCCGTCGCTGCAGCGCGGCTGTTCGAGCAGCCGGCACCGAGGTCGCGAGGCTGGCAGCCTCCCCGGCAAACGAACGTTCCACGATCACTCCGCTGAGAGTGGTGTTGAGCCGCGCCGCGACGCTTCGGGCGAATTCGAGGACCGTCATGCCCCGTTCGGTCCCATCGACCGCCACAAGCATGCGGGCGGGGGCGAGAAGGGGCTTTCGCACGAACAGGCATGGGACGGTGCTGCGCCGCGCGACGGCGTCTGCGGTATCCCCCTGGAACATTCGTTGGGCGTTGGAACGCGGCTTACGACCCAGCACGAGCAGCTCCGCGCCTAAGCGTTCGGCGAATCGGGGGATCTCGACGCCCGGGAGGCCGTACCCCGTCTCCACTGCGGGGGCGACACGGTCGGGCTGATCGGCCAGCTCGGCCGTCACCCATGCCTCCAGCGCGCCGAGTGCGTCGCCAGCGCAAGACCGCTTTGATTCAGGCCCACCCACCGGCACTAGCGCCGCAGCTGGCGTCCGCGAGACCACGTGATATAGCGTGACGGGGGCAGCCAGAGCCGACCCCCAAGCCAGTGCCGTCCGGATCCCCTGCCGGCTGGCCTCCGACTCATCCGCCGCGACGACGATTCTTTGAAGCTCCATCGACCCACCTCCGTGCCCAACGATGGCCGGACGGGGATGAAGTCAGGATGAAGCCCGTTAGAATTGTCGCATGCAAGAACACGGGCGGCTCGAGCGCCTAGTCGAGGCAGGCACGCTCCTGGTCTCGGAGCTGTCGCTTGAAGGTGTGCTCGAGCGTACTGTTCAGATCGCAGCGAGCGTCATCGGCGCTCGATACGCGGCCATCGGCGTCCTTGCCTCTGATGGCCGGACCATCGAGCGATTCCACACCCACGGCATATCCGATGCCGAGCGGGCGGCAATCGGCCCGCCGCCGCGCGGGCACGGCATCCTCGGGCTTGTGATCCGCGAGCCCCGCGTCATCCGTCTGCCGGATCTCAGCCGGCATCCCGATTCCTACGGCTTTCCGCCGCATCATCCGCCGATGCGTTCCTTCCTCGGCGCGCCAATCACAGGACGGCGAGGGGTGTTCGGCAATCTGTATCTCACCGAAAAGCTGGGCGCCGGGGAGTTCACTGAAGAGGACGAGCGGATCGTCGTGCTGCTCGCGGCTCAGACCGGGGCGGCGGTGGAAAATGCACGATTGCACGAGGAGAGCGCCAGGTTGCTGGAGGAGGTGCAAAACCTTCATCGGGCCCGCGAGCGGTTCTTCGCCATGGTGAACCACGAGCTACGAAACGCGCTGGCGGCCACCTATGGCTGGGCCGAGATGCTGGTGCGGAAGAAGGACCCCGCGACAGTGCCGCGAGCGGCTTATGAGGTGGTCGACTCGGCCGACCAGGCGGTCAAGCTGATCAACGACCTGCTCGACCTGAGCAGGGTGGATGAAGACCGTCTCCGTCCGGTAATCCGCCCGGTGGACGCGTTGACGATAACCCGGCGCGCAGTCGGACGTCTGCTGCCTGCCGCCGAGGCCCGCAACGTCTCCTTGGAGACGCGGGCGGAGGCGCACCTGCCGCCTTGCCATACCGACGCGAGCAGGCTGGAACAGATCCTCGTCAATCTTGTAGGGAACGGGATCAGACACTCTTCCGAGCGAGGAACCGTTAGGGTAACCCTCGCCTCGCCCCCAGGCCGAATCACTTTTACGGTAGAAAACGATGGGCCGGGCATCGACCCCGACGACATCGAGCGGATCTTCGACATCTACGTGACCAATCCGGGCGATGAGAGCCGGAGCTTCGGGCTGGGGCTCCCGCTGTCGCGCCGGCTCGCCCGGTTGCTCGGGGGCGAGCTTCGGGCCGTCCCCCAGAGCTCCGGAGGCTGCTTCATCCTCGAGCTCCCCGCCGCCGAGGAATGGTGAAGGAACCTTCACGGACGGTTGCGGTCGGGTTCATGCGCCAAGGGTAAGGTTCGAGCCATGAAGATTCTCGTCGTGGAGGACGACCGGAAGGTCGCCGGGTTCATCGAGCAGGGGCTGAAGGAAGAGGGGTACGTCGTCGACATCGCTCCGGATGGCGACGAGGCGACGATGCTGGCGCACGTGTACGACTACGATGTCATCCTGCTCGACGTGGTGCTTCCCAAAAAGAACGGCTTCCAGGTTGCTACCGAGCTCCGGCGCGAGGGGCGACACACGCCGATCCTGATGCTTACCTCCCGCGATTCCACCGAGGATGTCGTTCGCGGATTGGATGCGGGAGCGGACGACTACCTCGCGAAGCCGTTCCGGTTTGACGAGCTTCTGGCTCGCATCCGCGCGCTCCATCGCCGCGGGGGCGCCGAGCGGCTCGAGACTCTGAGCTTCGGCCCGATCGCCCTCGACCGCCTCCGGCACGTTGTAACGGTGCGGGATCGGCCCTTCGATCTGACGCCCAAGGAATTCCAGCTTCTCGAGTACTTCCTGCTGCACCCCGAAGAGGTCGTCCGGCGCACCACGCTTCTGGAGAAGGTATGGGACATGCACTTCGATCCGGAGAGCAACGTGGTAGACGTGCACGTGGGGAACCTGCGCCGGAAACTGGCGGAGGCCGCGGGGGAGCAGCTTATTCAGACGATCCGCGGCGTGGGGTTCAGCCTGCGCCGTTCTCCGAACGCGGTCTCCGCGCCAGAGGGCTGACGCGCCGCTCCGCAGTCCTGCCTGCAGCGGTGCTTGCTTTCATCACCCTCGGTCTGGTCATCGGGAGCGGCCGCTCCACCCCGCTCGGTCATCACATCTGGATGGCTGGTCTCGTACTCACGGGACTTCCGGTCGTGGTGCGCACCGCCCACGGCGTTCTTGGCCGCCGTTTCGCTGCCGATCTCGTCGCCACGCTCGCCATCCTGGCTGCCGTGCTACTCGGTCAGCCGCTGCCCGGCCTCATTGTCGTACTCATGCAGACGGGCGGCGAAGCGCTGGAAACCTTCGCCCGCGGTCGGGCCTCGGACGCCGTGAGAGAGCTCGAGGCGAATGCTCCCCGCGTGACCCACCGTCGGGACGGCGATAGCCTTGTCGATGTGCTCGCGGAAGCCGTGGTGCCGGGCGACGAGATCCTCGTGCGCCCAGGCGAGCTCGTCCCCTGCGATGGCGTGGTGCTCGATGGCCGCTCCCATGTCGATGCGGCACAGCTCACCGGGGAACCGATCCCCCGAGTGGCGCGTACCGGTGACAAGCTGCTGAGCGGGAGCCGGAACCTGGAAGGGCCGCTCACGCTCCGCGTCCTCGCCCCCGCCGGAGAGAGCCAGTACGCCCGTATCGTCGAGCTGGTCCGAAGCGCTCAGGCCAGCAAGGCGCCGATCCAGCGTTTGGCGGACCGCTACGCCATCTGGTTCACTCCCTTCACGCTTGCCGTGTGCGCGGGGGCCTGGCTTCTGTCCCACAACCCGGTCCGAGTGCTGGCCGTGCTCGTCGTGGCCACCCCCTGCCCCTTGATCCTCGCGGCACCGGTCGCAGTGGTGGGAGGCATCAACCGGGCGGCGCGGCGCCGAGTCATCTTCCGCCACGGCACGGCTATCGAGCAGCTGGGCTCGGTCACGACGGCGGTGTTCGACAAGACCGGCACCCTTACGCTTGGCCGGCCCGCCGTGTCGCGGGTGCTGGCGCTGATGCCGTTCACCGAGCATGAGGTGCTCCGGCTCGCGGGAGCCGTCGAACAGGGATCCGGGCACCTCCTGGCCCGTACCCTGGTGGAGGAGACGGTGCGCCGTGGCATCGCGATACCCAACGCAGCGGCAGTGAATGAAGCCCCCGGCCAGGGCGTCAGCGGCCTGGTGGAGGACAAGGAGGTGGCCGTCGGCGCCTGGCCGTTCGTGTCCGCCCGTGCGTCGACCGCGGGGAGCGGAGCCCCGGCACCCGTGCCGGGCAGTGGACTCCGCGCCTACGTGACTATCGGCGGGCACCTGGCCGGCATCATCGAGTACGCCGATGCGGTGCGGTCTGGGGCGTCCCCATTGATCGAGCGCTTACGGCGGCTTGGGGTGCGGCGGATGATCGTTCTGTCGGGTGATGCGGCTGACAACGTGGCATCCGTGGCGGCCGCCGTCCAGGTGGATGAGGCCCGCGGCGATCTTCTGCCGGAGCAAAAAGTCGATACCGTGCGTGCACTGGTTGCGGCAGGCGAACGCGTCGTGATGCTCGGAGACGGCACCAACGACGCCCCGGCCCTGGGAGTCGCGACGGTCGGTGTCGCGCTCGCCAGTGGCGGAGGCGGCATCACAGCGGAGGCCGCCGATGCGGTCATTCTCGGAGACGACCCGGGGCGTCTGGCCGACGCCGTGGAGATCAGCCGGCGGACGATGAGGATCGCTCGGCAGAGCATCTGGATCGGGCTCGGTCTCAGCGCCGCTGCCATGGTGGCCGCCGCCGCTGGGTACGTGTCACCGGTGGCGGGGGCGCTGCTCCAGGAGGCGGTCGATGTCGCCGTTATCCTGAACGCGCTCCGGGCCGCCGGATGACGGGATGACGGGATGACGGGATGACGGGATGACCAGGTGAAGCGGTTTCACCCCACCCCAGGTTTCATCACAGATTCAGGGCGTCGGCGCAGTCTTGCGGAGACGCGTACTCACTGTGGGGGCTCGAGCGGTCAGGCTTCGTGGGCGCTCACACCGTAATCGTGGCGATCTACACCGCGGCTTATGTCCGGTGGACGGGTCTCGATTGGCGCGAACAGCTCCGTCGACGTTGGGGCACCGGGGTCATGGGCGGCGCGCTCATCGGCGCCATGCTCGCGAACAGCGTCCTAGACCAGCCAGCATCACCACAGCCCGCAAGGGGTGGATCTGCTGGTGGCGCTGCTGTGGCTCGGAGTGGGGTATGGCGTGGCGGATGCCCTCCTGCTCAGCATAGTTCCCGTGCTGTGCCTTTACGGCACCAGAGGCGCGGAGTCGCGCCGTGGCATCGGGCCGCGGCTCCGGTAGGGGCTGGCGGCACTCGCAGGAAGTCTGCTCGTGACTGCTCTGTACCACGTCGGATTCCCTCAGTACCGCGGCACCGCGCTGGTGAATCCCCTGGTTGGCAACGGCATTATCACCACTGGATATCTCCTGACCGGTAATCCGCTCGCTCCCATTCTCGCGCATGTGGTCATGCATGGCGCGGCGGTGATCCACGGGCCCGCTGCGGCGCTCCAACTTCCGCCACATCGGTAAGCGGTTACGAAGAGAATCGCGGGGATGATGAGCAGGTTGACTGCGACGCCGACGAGAGCATCGGGCGCAGCCAGGATGCTGATCGTCAGCGACAGGGCAGCGGCTGCCATGGCGACCGGCAGCCACCGGGGGCGGTCAAGGCCCGCCACGAGGGCAGCGACCTCGAATGCGACTCCAGCCCCCAGCCAGAGTGCACCCATGATTCGCATCCCGCCGTTACCCACGTCGAGCCTGCCCCAGAGAGCGTCGTGCGGTAGCGCAGCTCGGCAAGCCGGGAGAGCCGCCAATCGACGATAACCCCGGAAAGGTGGGCTCGACCGTGGAGCACCATGACCACGATCAGCGCAGCACGCACCCAGACCTGCCGCGAAAGAGGTTGCCCGAACATGAAGACCGAACAGCCAGGCACGACCGACGATCGTCTCGCTACTCGGGTGCCACGCGCTGCGCCCGACGAACGGGCCGGCGCGGTGCGTGAAGCGCTGCTCGGCCGCAAGTTCGACTGCTCCAGCCACGTCGCGGTGTGTGACGGCGGAAGGCTGGCTGGGCTGCTCCCGATCGAGGCACTGCTCGCGGCGCCACGCGACGCGCCGCTGAGCTCGCTTATGGATCGTGACCCGCCGGTGGTGAACCCGGATAGAGACGAGGAAGCCGCCGCCTGGCAGCCGGTCCGCAAGGACGAGACGGCGCTGTGCGTCACGGACGCCGACGGCCGCTTCCTGGGCCTGGTACCACCCCGGCGTCTCGTGGCCATGCTGCTCGCGGAGCACGAGGAAGATCTCTCCCGGCTCAGCGGCTTCACGGGGAGCGAGCTGCTGATTCGGACTACGAGCGAGGAGCCGGTGCGGCGGCGCGTGCGCCACCGCCTCCCATGGCTGATGTCGGCCTGGTGGGCGCGCCCGCGGCGGCGCACGTGGTGGGGTGGTTCGAGGACCAACTCCGGGCCACGGTCCTCCTCGCCTTCTTCCTTCCGGGCATCGTCTACCTGGCCGACGCAGTGGGAACCCAGACCGGGACCATCGCCGTACGGGGGCTCTCCATCGGCATCCCGATGCGACGGATGGTCCTCCGCGAGTTGCTGGCCGGCGCAGCCATCGGGGGCATCCTCGCCGTAGCCGCTGGGCCGCTGATCTGGTGGCGGTGGGGAGATGCTGGGCTCGCTGTCGCCATCGCGCTCGCTATCGGCGCTGCTTGCACGACTGCCACCTCCGCCGCACTGCTCCTCCCCTGGTGCTGGGGCGTCTCGGACTGGACCCGGCGTTTGGGAGCGGCCCGCTGGCGACACTGCTGCAGGATCTGCTCTCGATCGTCACCTACTTCACGATCGTAGCGGCGGCCGAGTCGTAATCCCCGGCCAGCGCGGGCCGACTCGATTCCACGTGCCGCTTGATCTCGAGCAGCATCTTCCGCTGCATGAGAAAATGGGCAGGCTCGAAGAGCACCAGGCCGATGGGCGCGAGTGCGAGATCGACAGGGCGGTCTGCGGCAGCGCCGCGAGTCCTGACGATGAGCCGAGTGCGACCGTTGTCGGGATGCAGTATGAACGCGCCCCAGTTCTCGAGAAGGAGCATGCGGCCGGGTTCCACCCAGCCCACCCGCCACCCGAGGCGCCGATCGAGGCCAAGCCAGTGTGGCGGGGTGGCAAACACCGAATCACCTGCGCTGATCGACTGCCATTCGGGGTGCACGCGATCCGCGTTCCGGATCTTGAGGCCGAACACGTTCTCCAACCACGCATAGCTGTAGAAACCGCCGCGATCCTGACCCAGTTGGGCGAGCCAGGGCCAGACGGCGGAGGGGGCCGCGTCGATGGTGACTGCGTGCTGGATCACGTAATTCGCCTTCGGCACGAGCGCGTCGCCGGGCCAGGCGGCCCGGAGCTCGTCCGAGGTAGAGCCCCACCGCAGATGCCAGGCGCGCGCGAGCACCAGCCCGGTCAGGACCGCGACTGCCGCGATGGCGAAGGCATTGCGGCGCTGTCTCACCTTCTTCGGTGGATGCGCGGCTTCGTCGGTCAGCCACTCCCCCCGGTGCGCGATGAGCAGGATGACCAGCAGATCTGTCAGCAGCCCCACGTGTCCGAGCGGCGTTGGCCAGGTGCCGATCAGGAGCCAGGCCGATGCGGACACGCCGGCGGCAGCCCAGGCGCTCCATCGAGCGCAAAAGGCCCTGGCTCCGAGCAGCCCGAAACCTGCGCCCGCGAACCCCGCGACCGCGACTGCCCATAGAGCCGTGGGAAGCACCGCAAACTCCGCAGCGGCCCGCATGCCGGGGAGCGTGTGGGCCAGCCCATGGGCCAGCAGGAGCAGCCCGCCGGCATGTCGCCAGGTCATGACGCCCGCCTCGAGGCCCGGGTGAGCATCACGGGACAGGGCGCGGCCCGCATCACCTTGTCGGCGACGCTGCCGAGTCCGAGGCGGCGCAGCCGGCCCCGGGCGCGCGTTGTCATCGCGATCAGCCCGGCGCGCTCCTCGTCGGCCGCGCGGAGTAGAGTGGGCGCGATCCTGGGGCCGCCCACGAGCACCTTCCCGTTGGCGCGGAACCCGCTCGCGACGAGCTGCCGCACCTGTCGGTCCACGTAGCGTCCCGCTTCAGCCTCGAGCTCCGCGGTCAGCTCGGTATCGTAGGCAACCGTCACCGGCAGCAGTGGATCGGCCGGCAGTGGCACGGGAAGCACCACACGGCAAACGAGCAGCTCCGCGTCGAGCACTCTCGCGAGTTTGCTCGCGGGATCGAGCGCCGTCTCCGCCGATCTCGAGCCGTCCAGCGCAACCAGAATCCGCCGGACCGGAGCGGCGGCCGGGGGTGGGTCGGTGGCATGCACCGCTACCACCGGTACGGTCAGGTTTTGGATGAGGTGGTCAGCGACGCTGCCGAGCCAGGCCCGCTCGAGTCCGCCACGGCCATGGGTCGCGAGCACGACGAGATCGGGGTCCCGTTCTTCGGCGTGCCGAACAAGCTCGTCGCCGGGACGCCCGGTCAACACGACTGACGTGACCCCTGCGAGTCCTTCCCGCTTCAGGTGCTCAACCGTCCGGTCGAGATACGCTCGCTCCGCCCGGCGGAGACTCGCTTCAAGGTGGACGATGGCCCCGCTCTTGAGTGCCGCCGGCTCATGCACCAGGGCGAGTCGCAGCTTGGCGCTGGCAGCGCGCGCCACAGGGACGGCGAAGCCGAGCCCCTGTTCGGCCAGAGGCGAGCCGTCCAGCGGCACGAGGATGCTCTTCACAGCCCGTCATCCCCGCCCGGCGTCCGGTCGGCTTTTGGCTCCGGAATCTCGGTAAGGGTGGCTTCCGTCAAGAGCAGCGTGCTGGCCACCGAAACGGCGTTCTCGAGCGCGAGCCGCACCACCTTGGTCGCGTCCACGATGCCGGCCTCCATCAGATCCACGTAGGTGCCGGAGGCCGCGTCGAGCCCCTGGGCGCCGCTCCCGCCGCGCATGCGCTCCACGACGACGCCGGCATCCATCGCCGAATTGTCCGCGATCTGGCGCGTCGGAGCTTCCAGCGCCCGCCGGAGTATCTGCAGACCGGTCCGTTCGTCTCCCGCACAGCCGGATTCCTCGGCGGCGACAGCGGGAATCGCGCGGAGCAAGGCGAGGCCGGCGCCGGGCACGATCCCCTCTGCCACCGCTGCCTTGGTGGCACTGATGGCGTCCTCGAACGCCTCCTTACGGTTCTTCATTTCGGTTTCGGTCGGAGCGCCGACCCGGATGACCGCCACGCCGCCGGCCAGCTTGGCGAGCCGCTCCTCGAGCTTCTCGCGGTCATAGTCGGAGGTGGTATCGGCGATCTGGCGCCGCAGCTCCTCGCATCGGCCCGCGATTGCCGCGGACGCGCCCGCGCCGCCGACGATGGTTGCATTCTCGCGGGTGACAGTAACCCGCTTGGCCCTTCCCAGCTCCTCGAGGGTCACATGATCGAGACGCACGCCGAGCTCCTCCGCGATGACCTTGCCGCCGGTGAGGATCGCCATGTCCTGCAGCATGGCCTTGCGGCGGTCGCCGAAGCCCGGAGCCTTCACAGCAACACAGGGCAGATTGCCGCGCAGCCGGTTGACGACCAGCGTTGCCAGCGCATCGCCCCCGATGTCCTCTGCTACAACGAGCAGGGGTCGGCCTGACTTGGCCACCGCTTCGAGCAGGGGAAGGAGATCCTGCATCGAGGTGATCGGACGCTCGTGGAGCAGGATGTGCGGCTCGTCGAGCACCGCCTCCATGCTGGCCGTATCGGTGACGAAATACGCGGAGAGATAGCCGCGGTCGAACTGCATCCCCTCGACGACCTCCAGCGCGGTCTCGGTTCCTTTCGCCTCCTCCACCGTCACAACCCCCTCGGAGCCGACCCGCTCGATTGCATCGGCCACGAGCTTGCCGATGGCGGTGTCATTGTGCGCCGAGACGGTGGCGATCTGCTCCTTCTCGCGGGTGGTCTGCACCGGGCGCGACAAGGCACGGATCGCGCTCACGGCTGCCCGCAGCCCACGTTCGAGGCCGCGTTTGAGGTCGACGGCGCTCGCCCCGGCGGTGACGTTGCGAACGCCGTCGGCATAGATGGCATGCGCGAGCAGCGTGGCGGTCGTCGTACCATCGCCCACAGCCTCGCCGGTGCGCTCGGCGGCTTCCCGGATGACCTGGGCGCCAAGCCGTTCCTCCGGGTCTTCGAGATCCAGTTCCTTCGCGATCGTGACCCCGTCATTGCAGACCACCGGGTGTCCCCATCGCTTCCCGATGAGCACCGACTTGGACTTCGGGCCCAACGTGACCCGTACGGCGTCGGCAAGGGCGCTCGCGCCTCGGAGAACCTTTTCCCGGGCGGCGGCCTCGAGCATGAGATGCGTGTGCGGCATTGGAGATCTCCGCGGTTGGAGTGTCCTCCGCACGCTATCGCGCCAGCGTTGACCGGGCGATGAAGCTCCGGTGAGGAAACCTTCACGATCAGGCAGCGCCCGTTATAGCTGTCATCATGCTGGCTTCATGGAGGGTGGGATAGGCTTGGAGGCGCCGCGATAGAGGATCCCGGCTGGTACCTACGAGGCATGTCCGAAGCTGACGCACGTTCCGTGGCCGCACTCGTCCGCGAGACCGCCCATCCGCTGCGCGGCTCTCCAGCCGATTTCGATCTCCTGCTGGATCGCATCGGTGAGGCGCCGCTGGTGCTGCTGGGCGAGGCCTCGCATGGGACCCACGAGTTCTACCGCATCCGTGCCGAGATCACCAAACGGCTGATCCGCGAGAAGGGGTTTCTCGGTGTCGCCATCGAGGCGGATTGGCCCGATGCCTACCGCGTCAATCGCTACGTGCGCGGACGATCGGCTGACGGCGACGCCGCGGAGGCCCTGAGCGGCTTTCTCCGGTTCCCGCAGTGGATGTGGCGAAACGCCGACATGCTCGACTTCGTCGGCTGGCTTCGCGAGCACAACGACGAGATCAGCGACGAGCGCGGCAAGGCGGGCGTGTACGGTCTCGACCTCTACAGCCTGCATGCCTCGATGCAGGCGGTGCTGCAGTACCTTCGCCTGGCCGATCCGGAGGCGGCCCGGCGGGCCGAGCGTCGGTACGCCTGCTTCGACCATTTCGGCGCCGACCCGCAGGTCTATGGGTACGCCACCACGCTGGGCCTGTCGCCGTCGTGCGAGTCCGAGGTGGTACGGCAGCTGGTCGAGCTGCGCGGCTCCGCGGCCGAATATGCCCGGAGGGATGGCCGCCTGGCAGCGGACGACCTGTTCCTCGCCGAGCAGAACGCGAGAGTGGTCGCCACCGCCGAGCAGTACTACCGCGTGATGTTCCAGAGCCGGACCGAGTCGTGGAACCTGCGAGACCGGCACATGGCCGAAACGCTGGACGCCGTACTGCAGTTCCTGGGTGGTGACGCCCGCCATGCCAAGGTGGTCGTCTGGGCGCACAACTCGCACCTGGGGAACGCCCGCGCCACCGAGATGGGCACCCACGGGGAGCTCAACCTCGGGCAGCTCGTTCGCGAGCGTTTCGGAGCGCGCGCGGTGCTCGTGGGATTCACCACCTACACCGGAACGGTAACGGCGGCCTCGGATTGGGACTCCCCGGCCGAGCGGAAGCGGGTGCGCCCCGCGCTGGCCGGCAGCTATGAAGCGCTCTTTCACAACTGCGGCCTGCCGGCGTTCCTGCTCGACTTGCGGCAGGGCGAGCTGGCCGCCGCTCTCGTGGGGCCGCATTTGGAACGGGCCATCGGGGTGATCTACCGGCCCGATACTGAGCGGATGAGCCACTATTTTTTCGCGACGCTGCCCCGCCAGTTCGATGCCGTGCTGCACTACGACCATTCGCGCGCGGTCGAGCCGCTGGAGCGAACACCGGTCTGGGAGAAGGGTGAGGCGGAGCTGCCGGAGACGTATCCTTTTGAGGTTTGACCCCGTGCCCGGAGCCCTGGAGGGATCCATGCGGGTGCTGCTCGTCGAGGACGACCACAAGGTGGCGGGATTTTTGGAGCAGGGCCTGCGCGAGGAAGCATTCGAGGTGGACCGTGCGGCCGATGGCGGCGAGGCGCTGGCTATGGCCACGGAGCATCGCTACGACATCGTGCTGCTCGATTTCATGCTTCCGGTGAAGAGCGGCCCCGAGGTCGCGGCGGAGTTGCGCGCGCGGGGCGGGCGCGTGCCCATCCTCATGCTGACCGCCCGGGATTCGGCTGAGGACCGCCGACAGGCGCTCGCGGCGGGGGCGACCGATTTCATGAGCAAGCCGTTCCGCTTTCAGGAACTGCTCGACCGGATGCAAGCCCTTACAGTGGATGACGCAGGCTAACCGACGATGGCGCGCACCCTCCGGGCGACGCTTCAGCGGCGCTTCTGTGCTACGATGTTCGGCGCCCTCACGCTCATCGGGCTCTGGGCCTATGCGGGTGTGCGCCATATCGTGCACCGGCAGCTCGACGGGACGCTGCGCACCGCGGGGCAGACCATCGTCGACGTGCTCAGCACCCATCGTACGATCGCGGAGCATCGCGACCACGTAGACGGGCGACGATCCCTCCGCGCGTACAACCGACTCGTCGTCGTGCGGGACAGCAACGGCCGCATCCTTCAGGCAAACTCGCCACTGGCCCGATTGCTCACTGTGGATGCGGGCAGCTTCCGCACCGCATTGAACGGGGGACCGGCGTGGGCCACGAGCCGGTTGGAGGGCGAGCCGGTTCGCACCGTCTACCTGGCCGCGCCGCCGGGTGCTCCGGTCGACGCCAAGGTGGTGCAGGTCGCAATGTCGCTGATCCCCCTGCAACAGGACCTCCAAAGCATGATCCTGCTCATGGTGATCACCGTCGTCTTGGCTTCCCTCGCCACGTTCGCCGGCTCGAGCTGGCTCGCGCGCCGGGCGCTGACGCCCGTGGCGGACATTGCTGCGCAGGCCAAGGCGGTCACCGGCGGGCGGCAGCCGCAGCGGATCACGGCACATGCGGACGTGGTGGAGTTTCGCCGACTCATCGAGGTTCTCAACGAGATGATTGGCCGCCTCGAGGACGCGACGGTCTGGCACCGCCGGATCATCCGGGATCTGGCCCACGACCTCCGCACGCCCATCACCGCGCTGCGGGCCGGCGTCGAGGTCGCTCTCTGGCGCGAACGCCGGCCGGACGAATACCGGCGCACGCTGGGAAGCGCCATGGAAGAGATCGAGCGGCTGACGCTCATCAGCGATGCGCTGGTCTTGCTGGGGCGTTTGGAATCCGGCGATCTCGAGATCGCGAGGGACACCGTCGAGCTTGCCGAGGTGGCGGCCGGGGCGGTGGGGCGGATGCAGCAGCGGATCGGAGCGCACGTCTTCCGGTTCACCCGGCCCATGGTAGCGGCACCGCTCATCGGCGATGCCCGCCTGCTCGGGCTCGCACTCGACCAGCTCCTCGACAACGCGAAGCGCCATACACCCCCCGGCACGCTGGTGGAGGTGTCCATCCAGTCGAGCGACGACTCGATCGGCCTGGTCGTCGAGGACAACGGTCCGGGAGTGTCCCCCGAGCTCCTCCCCCACCTGTTCGAACGGTTCTTCCGGGCGGATTCGGCTCGGGGCCGAGAAAGTGGCCCAGGGCTCGGCCTCACGCTCGTCGCGGCCATCATCGAGCTCCACGGCGGCGAGGTGCGTGCCGAGCGGGTGAACGGAGGCGGGCTCAGGGTGCGGGCAGAGCTCCCCCGCGCCCGGCAGCCGGCCGCCCCCGCATGAAGGCATCTTGACCGCGGTTTCATCGCGGGCTCATCCTGGTCGGCGCATGTTGGCGGCCAGGTGCCAACCATCTGCCGAGGACCCGGAAGCCATGTCCGCATCCACACTCGCCGCCCCGACCCTGCAACCGCCGCAAGGTACCGCCTTGGCCGCCCAACTGAAGCAGCTCGCCGCGATCGAGCCGGGACGGTACGACGTCATTTCCTGCTACGTACGGCTCGAGTCCGACGACCGCACCCAGGGTCGCTATCTCACGGAGATCAAGACGCGCGCGGGCGCCATCGATCTGACCGGCCTCGCGCGGGACCGACGGCTGGCGGTGGAGCGCGACTTCGGGCGCATCACTGCGGGCCTCGAGCGCCCGGCCGCCCTCCCGCGAACCCGGGGAGTGGCGCTCTTCGCGTGTGAAGCGCTGGATCTCTTCATGCTCGTGCCTTTGCCGCGGGTGCACCGAACCCGGGTCGTACTCGACGATACACCCTGGCTGCTGGAGCTCGTGGCCGCGGAACGTGACCTCGGCACCGTAGTAGTCGCCGCGGTCGACCGCACGCACGCCCGGGTGTTCCAGGCAAGCGCGACCGAGGTGGTCGAGCTGCCGGCTCCGGTCACGCCGGCGCGGCGCGGGGGCAAGTTCGTTACCGACCGGGCCGATGCCCCCGGCTGGGGCGAGCACCGCTATCACACCAGGCTCGAGGAGGAACGGCACCGACACTACGCCGCGGTGGTCGAGGCGCTCGAAACAGTCGCCGCCGGTACGCCGAATCGTGGATTCCTGCTCGTGGGTCCTGCTGATCACACCGCTGCGCTCCGTCGCTTCCTGCCGCAGCGTCTCGCCGCGCGGCTGCTTGGGACTCGCAGGGCGAACCCACGGGCCGTCACCCCCGCAGAAATTCAGGCGCTGGCACTCGAGGTCGCCGCGGAGCACCACGGGAGGATGCTCGCCGACCTCCTGCGGAGACTGGATAATGCGGTGGGGGCCGGCTGGGCGGTCAACGATGCCCGCGAAACGCTGCGCGCGCTTGCGCGCGGCCAACTGCGCACCCTCATCGTGCGGAGCGATCTTACCGGAAGCGGCTACCGGTGCGGCGACACCGGCCGCCTGGTACTCGCCAAGGGCGACTGCCGGGGTGAAGGAGCGCCGGCCGCGGTACAGGATCTCGTCGACGAAGCGCTCGAAGAGGCGCTTCGCCAGCGCGTGGAAGTTATGGTCATCGACGATCAGGAGCTCGCTGGCTCGATCGACGGGCTGGCGGGATTCCTCCGGTTCCGGTGAGCCGGGCGGTGGAACGCCCAGCGATCGGTTTCCGGTCGCTCCTGGTTCCGCTCGATGGGCAGGCGCTCGCCGAGCAAGCGCTGCCAATCGCCTGCGCTGCGGCCCGGCGCTCCGGCGCCACCTTCACCTCGTCACGGTCCAACCCCCACTGCCGCCCCTGGTGCTCGCTTCCGACGCCGCTGGGGTGGCGTAGCAGGTACAGGCGGAGACCGCGCTCGCGATGCGGGCTTACGTGGAGCAGGTAGCGGGAAACGTCAGGGCCAGCGATTCGCGGTGTCCGCCACATTGCTGCAGGGCCCGCCTGCGGAGCGGTTGGCCGCGTATGTGCGGGACCACCTGATGAGCTCGTGGTGATGACGACGCATGGGCGCGGCGTGTTCAGCCGGATGTGGTTGGGGAGCGTAGCCGACCGGCTGCTGCGCACGGTCGCGGTACCTATCCTGTTGCTCCGGCCGCACGATAGCCCGCCGGCCACGGGGTACCGACGCATCCTGGTGGCCATCGGAGAGCGGGCCGAGCTGGAGGTGCTGGAGCCCGCCCTCACCGTGGGTGCGCTCGCCGGTACGACATCGTACGTGCTCGCGCACGTCGTTGAACCCCCGCCGCCGGTAATCCCACCGGTGCCGGTGCACCAGCCAAACCTCGGGCCAGAGTGGATCGAGGCTCGACACCGCGCGGCAGTCGCCTTCCTCGAGCCGTTGGCTCCGCACCTGTGTGCCCGCGGCGTTGCTACCGAAACTCACGTAGTGGTCGGTCGGCCGGCCGCCGCCGAGCTGCTCGACCTCGCCCGGACGACTGGTGCAGACCTGATCGCCCTGGGGACACACGGCCGGCGTGGGCTGGAGCGTCTCGTCCTTGGCAGCGTGGCTGACAAGGTCGTGCGCGGGAGCGATGTGCCGGTGCTGGTCACGCCGGTGCTCGCCTGAGAGGTGGCGCGGTGGCGTGCCGTGCGATGGATGGCTCGCGACGCATCCGACCCGCAGCGCTCCGGCCGGTGAACTTCGTGGTGCGATCACACCGCGCGGGAATACAATCCGGAGCGCTCGAAGCCACCCGCTCCTGCGCCGGGCACTTGCCTAAGTGCGAGAGGGCGGCATGAGCCACGGGCCCGCCCCTTCCCACGAGCTGATCGACCATACGTCAGAGATTCAGCTTCGCGTCCGGGCGGGGTCGTTCGCCGACCTTCTCGCCGAATCGGGGCGTGCGGTCGCCGAACTCCAGCTTCCGCGCGGCCACTCGGCTCCCGCGGCGGGCCGCCGGCAACTCCGGCTCACCGCGCCCGACCGCGAGCGGCTGTTGGTAGACTGGCTGAACGAGCTGATCTTCCTGGCCGAGACCGACCGGTGGGTCGCTACGGAATTTCAGATAGACCGCGCGGACGGCACGTCGGTGGTGGCCACGGTGCGGGGCGTCGAGGTTCCGCAGGTGAGAGGGCTGGTCAAGGCGGCCACGATGCATGCGCTGCACGTGCGCGAGGTGAACAGCATGATCGAAGCGGAGGTCATCCTCGACATATGACCAACGCCGCTCCGTTCCCGATTGTCCAAGTCACGCCGCTACTCCGGGAGATTCCGGTGAGCGCTCGGGCGGACATGCGGGTACCGGTCCGGATCTATGCCGATGACGAGCTGTGGCAGCAGATCGCGGATGACCGCTCCCTGGAGCAGGCGGTCAACGTCGCCACGCTGCCGGGCGCGACCGGCTGCGTCTACGCCATGCCCGATGTGCACGAAGGCTACGGCTTCCCCGTGGGTGGCGTGGCGGCGATGCGTGCCGCCGACGGCGTGATCTCCCCGGGAGGTGTGGGATACGACATTAATTGCGGCGTGCGCCTGCTCGCCTCTGCGCTCGAGCTTTCCGCCGCCCGCCAGCATCTCGAAGAGGCCGTTCACGACCTGAGCCGGAGCATTCCCTCCGGCCCGGCCCGGCACGCGCGACTCGACCTCGGAACGGCCGAGCTCGACCGCGTCCTGCAGGAGGGATGCGGCTACCTCACCGAGCTGGGACTCGCGCTCCCCGAGGACATCCCCACCATCGAGGCGGGGGGCGCTCTCGCAGGCGCCGACGCGGCCAAGGTCTCCGCCCGCGCGAAGCAGCGGGGACACAACCAGCTCGGCACGATCGGCTCGGGAAACCACTTCGTCGAGGTGCAGGTCGTCGACGAGATCTTCGACACCGAGGCGGCCCGGGTGTACGGGCTCCACGCCGACCAGATCACCGTCCTGATCCACACCGGCTCGCGCGGTCTCGGTCACCAGGTGTGCACGGATTATGTGCGCCTGATGGACCAGGTGATGGAGCGCTACGGCATCCGGCTCCCCGACCGGCAGCTCGCCTGCGCGCCGCTCGCTTCCCCCGAGGGCCAGGACTACTTCGCCGCGATGTGCGCCGCCGCGAACTTCGCCTGGTCCAACCGGCAGGCGATCACCCACAGCGCCCGCACCGTTTTCTCCCGTGTCTTCGGCGATGCCGGATGTCTGTCCCTGGTCTACGACGTCGCTCACAACATCGCCAAGCTCGAGCAGCACGGTGACGAGCAGGTCTGCGTGCATCGTAAGGGCGCCACCCGTGCCTTCGGTCCATCCCATCGGGAAACACCGCAACGCTATCGCTCCGTGGGCCAGCCGGTCTTCATTCCCGGGAGCATGGGCACGGCATCGTATGTGCTGGCCGGCACCGACGCGGCGCTCGGCCTGAGCTTCGGGAGCACCTGCCACGGAGCCGGCAGGGCCATGAGCCGGGGCGAAGCCAAGCGGCTCCGCGCAGGGGCGGAGGTGCGCAAGGAGCTGGAGCGCCAGGGGATCGTCGTTCGGTGTCCGTCCAGCGGCGAGCTCGCCGAGGAAGCCCCAACCGCGTACAAGGACGTGGAACGGGTCGTGAGCGTCGTGAACCAGGCCGGCCTCGCCCGCAAGGTTGCGCGCCTCCGGCCGATCGGTGTGGTGAAAGGCTAAGATCTTGGAGGCCTCGATTGCGGCCCCGGCCGCAGCTGTTATTGCTCCACCGCGATTGCGGACGGGGATGCACGCTCGTTCCATCCCTCCGCCGTGCGCTCCAGCATCGCCCGCGCCGCTGCCGCTAAGTGAGCCGTCACATCGATAGCGTTGCTCACGTGCGGTATGGTGTTGCAGGTCACGATGACCTTCGCACCGGCGTTGACGATCCGCTCGTAGGCGTCGCCCGCGAATATCCCGTGCACCGCGATGGAGGCGGGAGCCGGAAATCCGGCGCCGACCAGCATACGAACGATCTGCTCCACCGTGCCCCCCGTTGATATGATGTCGTCGAGAACGACGGGTGTTCGATCCCGGAACGCTGCCAAGTCCGGCAGCGACACCTCAACGTGGAAGTCACCGACGCGGCATTTCCGCACGACGATGAACGGGGCATCCGCCGCGGCAGCGACCGGCTCCACCCACTGCCGGCTCTCCTCGTCAGGGCCGATGATCACGGGCCGCTGAACGTTGGCCCGAATCCAGGCGGCGATCAGCCGTCCGGCACTCACCGCGCGGGCCGGCACCTGGTAGATGTCGCCGAGATTTCGGAGGCGATGCAGGTGCGGCTCAATAGTCACCACCCAGTCGAAGCGGTCGGACAACAGCCTCGCGAAATGGACCGCGCTCACGGCCTCCCCGGGGCGGAAGCGACGGTCCTGCCGCAGATAGGCGAGGTAGGGTGCGACCAGCCCCACCTCGGTGGCGCCGAGCTCGCGTGCGGTGGCGGCGAGGAGGAGCAGCGGCAGGAGCTTCTCGTCGGGTCGATCGAGCGGTCCGACGATCACGAGCGGTGTGTCCCGCAGCTGACCATTGATTCGGACGTACGACTCACCATCCGGGAAGCGCCGCATCTCGACCAGTTGACGCCGGCCGCCGAGTCGCTCGGCCAGATCGGTCCCAAGCCGCTCGCTTCCCGGCAGCGCGGCAATCAGCGAATTCTCGGCAGAATGGACGATCATCGGTTGCGCTCCAAGGCGATGATGTCACGCGCACTGCCCGCGTAAGCCACGGCGTAATCCAGCTCGCCTTGGGCGGCGGCGTGCAGGGTGAGCAGCGGTTGACCGGGGACGACGGTGTCACCGATGCGCACGTGCAACTCCAGCCCGGCACCGGGATCATGCGGCGCTCCCGCCAAGCGAGCCAGACGCGCGAGCCTGCGATTGTCGATCGCGGAAACCCGTCCCGAGCAACGGGCTGGGACCGCGCGAATGTGCCGCGGCCGGGGTGGCTCCCGCAGGCCGCCCTGCGCGTCGCAGATAGCCTGGAACTTCCGCCAGGCTCGGCCGTCGTCCAGAATGGCTCCGGCGGTGGCGCGTCCGGTGGGCGCAGCCGCCGCGCCGCCCAGCTCCAGCAGGCGCCCCGCGAGCTGGAGTGACCGCTCGCGCAGGTCCGCCGGAGCCCCAGCACTGCCCTCGAGCACGGCCAAAACATCCCGCGCTTCGAGCGCCGGCCCGATCCCCTTCCCAACGGGTTGCATCCCATCCGTCACCACCGGCAGAACTTCGAGCTCGACAGCCCGCCCGACCGCGCGGAGTTCCGCGCACAGCCGCTCCGCCTCGGCGGGGGACCGGACCTTCGCCGTGGGGCCCACCGGCACATCGATCAGCACGCGGGTCGCGCCGGCCGCCGCCTTCTTGGAGAGCACCGAGGCGACCAACTGCCCCTGGCTGTCCAGCTCAAGCGGACGCTCGACCCGGATCAGCACGTCGTCCGCTGGACTCAGCCGGCCGTATCCGCCCCAGACGATGCAGGCGCCTTCCCGCTCCACCACGCGACGCATCGCGCCCACGTCCAGGTCGACCGGCGCCAGCATCTCCATCGTATCAGCGGTCCCGGCGGGCGAGGTAATCGCACGCGATGACGTCTTCGGCACGAGCAGGCCCGCCGCCGCGGCGATCGGCACCACGATCAACGACGTGCGGTTCCCCGGGAGTCCGCCGACGCAGTGCTTGTCGGCGACCACCTCCCGGTCCCACCGCAGCCGATTGCCTTCTTCGAGCATCGCCACCGTGAGATCGGTAACTTCGTTGCGGTCGAGCCTGCGGCCGGCGCACGCGGTGACGAACGACGCCAGGTGGATGTCCGAGTAAAGGCCTTCGGCGATGTCGTGCACGATCGATCGCAGCGCCCCCGCATCGAGCCGGGCGCCGAACGCCTTGGACCGCACGTGCCGCACCGACTCGAGTGGCTCCGCATGCGCAAACTCAAGCCGCGCACCGGGAGTCGGGTCCAATCGGCGCCAGGCCGACTCCGACAGCCCGACCTCATTCGGATTCAGGAGGCCGGAGACCACGTGAACCGTCGCGAGCGTTTCGCGTCCGGTGCAGCGCACCCAGACCCTGGTGGCGCAATCGAACCCCTCCGACCGCACGACCGCGGAGTCGGCTCGGAAGTAGGCAACCGCCTCCTGGCCGGTGTCGACGCCGATACGTCGCGCGCGCGCCGCCGCACCGCGCGGCGCCGCCTGAGGCACGGTGATGCTGGTGGTCACTGCTGCCCCGTCGTTTCCAACGGGTCGGCTTCAAGTTCTGTGAGCAGCCGGACCGCCTCGCCGGGCAGCGCTGCAAGCGGAATCCGGGCGGTCGCCTGCTCCACATCGATCACCCAGCCCGTGAGCGAGCTCAGCAACTCCTGCAGCAGGGACATGATCAGCCCACCCGTGTGATGCCGGCTGGCCACTGCTTCGATCGCGCCGCGGAGCTGCTCGATCCGGGTGTAATCGGCCTCGATCCGCTCGCGGTCCCGAGTGCTGACGTCAGTCAGACGCACCAGGGAGAGTTCCAGCTCCAGTCTGGTGGCGAACCGCTCCTCGAGATACCGCGTGGCGGCCCAGCGGTCCCAGATCGTGCTGGTACCAAGCAGCGCGGGTTGCACTGCCGCCTCAACGGCAGCGAGCCAACGCTCGTGCAGCGGAGTGAGGACGTCGCCAACAGTGGCGCTCCGCCGCGACTCGGACCGGACGGTCAGCGTCATCGACATCGGAGTCCTCCTGTATCGGGGTCTCGTCCAGATTGGAGCAGGGATCATGAAGAACAGGTGAAGCAGGGAGGAAACTGCCTTGCAGACCTCAGCCAACGGAATCGCTGGTCGTTCGGTGACAGGGCGTTCGCCAGCTCACAGCCGCCTTCGCGCGGCCTCGCCGCGATCTCGCCGCCGACGGCTTCTCGACGGCGTCCTTACCGCTCGTATTCTCAACGGGGCACCGATGAGCAAGATTCGGATCGTAATAGAGTGACGAGCGTTCGCCTCGGACATGTCCGTATGTCGCCCCCGTGAAGCGGAGATGAAACGCGGCATGCAAGCCATGGTTTGCAGATGAGTGCCAATCTGCTCCAGCGGGTTCCGGTGGCCGGGGCGCCTGCCATGGAGGAGTACGCCGGCTATGCACACCTCGCCCCCGCGGTGGCCGAGCTGCGGGCCGAGGGCCGGGAGCTCCTGGCGCGACTGGGAAGCCGCACCGTCTGGCTGGTGAACTCCACTGCCGTGGGCGGCGGCGTGGCGGAGATGCTGCCGACCATCGTGCGGTTTCTCCGCAACCTCGGCATTCGCACCGAGTGGGTGACAATCGGAAGCCGGGAGTCCGGATTCTTCGAGCTCACGAAGCACGTGCACAACCTGGTGCACGGCGAAGGCGATCCGGAGCTGGGAGACGCCGAGCGGCGCCTCTTCGAGCGGGTGAACCAGGAGAATGCGCAGACCCTCGCCTCGTGGGTTCGAACCGACGATATCCTGGTCGTTCATGAACCGCAGCCGCTTCCGCTGGCCTTCATGCTCCGCGACCGCCTGTCGCTGGCAGCCGTCTGGCGATGCCACATCGGCGTGGATACGGAGAACGCCGCCACCAGGGCCGCGTGGAGCTTCCTGGATCCCTACCTCACGGCGTACGACCGAGCTGTCTTCTCCGCTCCGGAGTACATCCCGCCCCGCCTGGCCGGTCGCGCGACCGTTATCCTGCCGGGGATCGATCCCCTCGCCTCGAAGAACCGCGACCTCTCGATCCGAGACACCATCGAAGTCCTCTCCAGCAGCGGCATGATCCTCTCCCCCGGGCCTATGGTTGGCGGCTACTTCGCCCAGCGCAGCCGGTGGCTCCACGCCGACGGGACCTTCCGGCACCGGGAAGGTCCCGATGGTTTCGCCCTGCTCAGCCGGCCGCTGGTGACGCAGGTGTCCCGCTGGGACCGGCTGAAAGGGTTCCTGCCTTTGCTGCGAGCGTTCGCGCGGCTGAAGGCCGCACACGCCAGTACGGCCGCTGAGCCGGGGACGCCGGCCCGCAGCCTCGCGCTGGCCGGTCTGCTGCTCGCGGGCCCGGACCCAGGTTCCGTGCAGGACGACCCGGAAGCGGCCGGCGTCCTCGAGGAACTCCGTGCGGCCTACCTCGCCCTGCCCACTTCGATTCAGAGCCAGATCGCCATCGTCACGACCCCGCTGCACCACCCGGAGGAGAGCGCACTGCTGGTCAACGCGCTCCAGCGTGCCTCGACGATCGTCGTGCAGAACTCGCTTCGCGAGGGGTTCGGGCTCACGATCACCGAAGCCATGTGGAAGGGGCTGCCAGTGCTCAGCAATTCGCGCGCGTGTGGGCCGCGACAGCAGATACGCGACGGCATGGACGGCATGCTGGTCCGTGATCCGGAAGACGAGGGCGAGCTCGAACGAGCGCTGGCGACGATGCTCGCGGATGCACAGCGTCTCCGGGCGTGGGGCCGCACGGCGCAACGGCGCGCGTTCGAGGAGTTCCTGGTGTTCCGGCAGCTGCGGCAGTGGGGCCGGCTGCTGCTTGCCATGCTGCCGGTCTGACCGCCCCCGCCGCCGGAACGCGCTATGACATCTCTAGCGTTGAGCTTGGCAAACTGTGCCGCGGCGCGTTCCCGGAATGTTCATGCCGGTTTCAGGCCGGTCTCATAGCGTATGCTGTAATATGGGCACGCCACAATCACTGGAGAGACCTATGAGGCTGGATTCCGAACTGCAGCGCGACGTCGTCGCCGAGCTCAATTGGGACGCCAGCATTCGGAACGAGGACATCGCGGTAGCGGTCAAGGAAGGGACCGTCACCCTGGCAGGAACGGTCGACAGCTATGCGCAGTGGTACGCTGCCGGGCGGGCCGCCGAGCGGGTCAAGGGCATTCGCGCCATCGTGAACGATCTCAAGGTGCTGGTGCCGAGCGCGAAGGAAAGGTCCGACCCTGACATCGCCCACTCCGCGCTGAACGCGCTCAAGTGGGACAGCGAAGTCCCGGAAGAGCAGCTCAAGCTGAAGATCGTCAATGGCTGGCTCACGCTCCAGGGCGAAGTCGAATGGCAATACCAACGTAGTGCAGCGGAACGGGTGGTGCGGGGGTTGACCGGCGTGCGCGGCGTGACCAACGCCATCGCCGTTCGCAGGACACCGACTCCGGCCGACGTCAAGCAGCGCATCCGCGACATGCTCAAGCGCCAGGCCGAGTTCGATGCCGAGGACGTAGCGGTCGACATTGTCGGTCACACCGCGAAGCTCCGCGGCAAGGTTCGGTCGTTCGCCGAAAAGCGCGACGCCGAACGTGCGGCCTGGCAGACCCCCGGGGTGACGATCGTCGAGAACAACCTGACGATCGAGGTGCCGGCCCCAGTTGCGATGTAAGTACGGGTGCAAGAAACGGCGGCAGCGGGATAGCGTCGCTGCCGCCACAGGCACGGGTGCCGAGTGGGCTGGATCCGGTACAGGTGGATCAAATCACCGCCTATGTGTGGGGATCAGCCGCGAGAAGGTGCCGGCCAGGCCCACGGACTAGCTGACGAGACCGGCGTTGCCGCCCCGTAGCGTCCGCGTCGCCGCCATGCCCAGGGCCACGCCGACGAGGCCGAGGCCGATCAAGGACACCAGGTCCCCTTGAAGAAAGCTCGCGCCGAGGTACACCGCACCGATCGCGTACGGGATCTCGGCTACGGCCAGTGCGGGGACGAAGACACGAAACCGGCAGCGAACCAGACCGAACAGGTAACCCGCCACATCGGAAGGAATCGCGAGCTGCAGTAACACCACAGGTACGAACCCGGCTCCAGCCTGCACCCAGCGCTCATACCGGGCGAGCGTGCCGGCGCGCAAGAGCCCCTGCACCACCGGCCGTCCGAGGTAGCGCCCGACGGCATACGCGATGATTCCCCCGATGAGCCACCCGCTCCACAACAGCAGCACGCAGACGGTCGGACCCCACACGTAGACTGCCACCGGGACGAGCAGCGCGCTGGAGAAAAACGCCAGCAGCGCTGACACGGCCGCGAGCAGCACGAAGACCGCCATTCCCAGCCGTGGATGCCCGCGGATCAGCGGCTCGGCCCGGCTGAGCCAGCCGAGCAACTGGTCGTGCACCGGCGGGGCCAACAGCGTGATGGTCCCGACGATGAGGATCAGGGTGAGCACGGCGGGGCGGCGGGGCCGCCAGGAACGATCGGTGTTGCCGGGCGCTGGGCTCACGGTGGTGATGGGCCAGCCCGCAGAACTTCTTCCAGCGCTCGATCGTGGTCGTAGATGTCCTCGAAGAACCACGCCTCTCCCGACGGCGTAGCGACGGCGGTCGTGTAGAGGATGGCCACCGGCATTGGCCGCGTGAGAAACGCTCGCCTCGTTCCGGGTCCTTTGACCGCGGCGTGCACCTGTGCGCTGTCCCACGCGGGCTGGCCCCGCAGCACCCAGACGGCGAGCGCTTCGGCCTCCTCGACCCGGATGCAGCCATGGCTGAAGTCGCGGCGGGAGCGGCTGAACAGCTCGGTGTCGGGCGTATCGTGCAGGTAGACACTGGCCGCATTGGGAAAAACGAACTTGACCAGGCCCAGCGCGTTGGATAGGCCCGGTCGCTGGCGGATTCGGATCTCTCCTCCGGTGAGCCGGCGAAGCAGGTCGGAGCTGGCTGTATCGTCCACCAGCCTGTCGGCTGGGCCAACGACTTCCATATGATACCTGCCAAGGTATTCCGGGTCGCGGCGCAGCCGTGGGAGAATCTCGTTGAGGACGATGCTCCGGGGAACGTTCCAATACGGTCGGAACTCTACGTACCGAAGCGACTCGTAGAGCACCGGTGTCTCGGTGTCGAGAGCCCGCCCGACGACCACGCGGCTGGTGAACGACGGAGCGCCGGTGCCTCCGGCGGAGTCGAAGCCGAAGAGATAGAACGCGGGAATGTTGACCACGAGAAATGGCTCCCGTCCCAGCGGCGGGAGCCACCGGATCCGCTCGAGCGCGAGCTCGATCTGCCGTACCCGACGGGCCGGCGGCACGTTCAACGCGGCCGACGTGGCGGGACCGATGACGCCGTCCGGCTCGAGGCCGTGCCGTCGCTGAAACTGGCGAACGGCTTCAACCGCTTCGCCGGTGTACAGCGTGTCGCCGCTGCCCGCGCCGGCCAGATCGCCCACCAGTACGAGGCGCCGCTTCAGCTCCGTGAGCGCGGCGTACGGCTGCCCCGGCATGGCTGGTGGCACCGCCGGCAACGCCGCGAACGCTACCGTGTCTCTGGCCAACCGACGATACCGCGCGAGCAATGCCCGCAGGTTGCGATACTGGGTGAGGGCCGGAGCCGCCTGATCGGCCAGCTTGCCGATGCTGTCTCCGCGCAACCCCTGGTCGATGGCGTCGGCCCAGTCGGGCGGGTCCATTCGGGCCACGGTGCCGCTCCGGACCACTCCCTTGCTCCGGCCGCGGCGCAGGTCATCGAGGTAACGGATGAGATCGACGCTGAGCATCAGGTCCAGCCGGCCTACCTCGGCAGGAGGCAGGCTGGGACCGCTGCCCTGCGCGAGGCTGTCGAGCGGCGCAGCGTCGTAGTCCTCCGGCGCGAGCCCGTGACTGGCGGCGCCGAGGAGACTGCCGATAGCTGCCTGCCCCGCGGATGAGAGTCGGCCTTCACGAAACCAGACCGGAACACCGTTGTGTGATGCGTACAGCCGGGCGACGTCATCCAGGTAGCGTGGAAAGTCGGGCCACCGGGCGCCCGGGACCCGCGCGGCGGCGATCAGGCCCCGGATCACCACGGCGTCACCGCTCTGGGCCGTGGCACTTGCCGGCATGCCGAGCGCAGCCAACGACACCAGCAGGCTGATAACGCTGCTGTACGATCGAGAATCGATCTTCATCCTCGATTCAAGGTCATTTCACGACGATTCAGTATCTTGGAGTCAGGTGAGAACGGTCGCATGGCTCACCACACGCCGCGGTGGCGCGGCGGCGTGCAGTGCGGGATGATGGCTCGCGACGCGTCCGTCCCGCAGCGCTGACCGGCGAACCAAGCGGTGCGTGTGACACCGACTGGCAATCGAATCCGGGACTCTGAAGGCGCATCCGCCGAAGGATCTCCTTCGGCGTCGCCGACGGAAAAGAACAGGGAAGTGATTCCCTGGCTGCCGGTAGCCGGCCAAATGGCCTGCTCGCCGAGTTTCTCGGCGAGCAGGCCATTTGCTGTCACCACGGCCCGGCAGCCACCGACGGATCATTTCGCAAATGGGCGCCCCGCCAGACCCGCTCCAGTTCCAGGTAGCGCACGAACCATCCGGCCGCCGCATCCGCGACTGCTTCCATGGCACCGCGCTCCTCGAAGAGATGTCCGGCACCGGGTACGATCACCAGTTCCCTCGGCCCCCGCAGCCGCGCGAGCGCTGCACGGTTGAGGTCGAGCACAACCGGGTCACGGCCTCCCACCAGCAACAGCGTCGGAGCGGTTACCCGGTCCAACGCATTGCCGGCGAGGTCGGGCCGGCCGCCGCGTGAGACGATAGCGGCGGCTGCCAGAGGGGACAACGCCGCTGCCGTGAGCGCCGCAGCGGCACCGGTGCTGGCGCCGAAATACCCCACGGGAAGCCCGGCGAGATCGGCCTGCTGCGCCGCCCACGTGGTTGCCGCGACCAGCCGTCGCGCCAGCAGTGGGATATCGAAGACGTTGTGCCGGTCGCCCGCTTCCCCCTCCGTAAGCAGATCGAACAGGAGCGTCGCCAGGCCGGCATCCCGCAATCGCTCCGCCACGAAGCGGTTGCGCGGGCTGAGTCGGCCGCTGCCGCTTCCGTGTGCGAACAGCACCATCCCGCCCGGATGCTGCGGCCAGGCCAGCTCGCCGGCCAGTTGTACTCCATCGGCCGGGATCATCACGGCTCGCGCACCGTGTGTCATTGTCACCGGGCTCATGCTGAAATCCTCCCCGGCGCTACGGCTTCGAGGCAATCCACCACCTCGGCGTCGCTCACCGGCGAAAAATCCTCATACCAGAGTCCGACCGCGCGGAAGTCGGCCGGGCAGTCGACACAGATCACGTCGTCGGCGACCCCACGGAGCATTTCGGCGCCGTCAGGGGCACAAACCGGCGACGCAAATACGATGCGACGGGGGTTGCGCGTCCTGAGCGCCTTGACCGCGGCGTACGCAGTCGCTCCAGTGGCCAGGCCGTCGTCGACCAGGATAACGGTGCGCCCCGCGACGTCGATAGGTGCGCGACCACGCCGGAAGGTCCCTTCCTGGCGGGCCATCTCCGCGATTTCCCGGGCCACCACCCGCTGGACGTACGTATTCGGAATCCCGAGCCGAGCGATCAGCTCGTGGTCGACCACGGCAGTTCCGCCGGCGACCGCCCCCATCGCAACTTCCTCGGCGCCGGGAACACCCAACTTTCGGGCGACGCAAACGTCCAGCGGCGCCCCGAGCGCCCGCGCCACTTCAAATGCCACCGGCACGCCACCTCGGGGCAGCGCGAGGAGTACGGGGCGCTCCGCCCGGTACCGTTCAAGGAGCCCCGCCAGGCGGCGCCCCGCGTCATAGCGATTGGCGAAGATCATGTGTGTTCTCCTTCCAGCCTTCAGCCCTGCACCTGCGGAGGCGATACCTGCTCCGTAGGGGCTCCCGTGGCCACGGTCACCCCCGATGGCGGGGCGCGTGTGCCTGGATCTCAATCAGGAGGTCGAGTGCCTGGTCAGGCAGTAGGGCCAGAGGAATGGATCCAGCGACATGCTCGGTCGCCGCGCACCAGGCATCGAGCTGCTCCAGCAAGTTCTTGAGCAGGACGGTGACGAGACCCCCGGTATGATGCCGCCGGCCAGCTGAATCGATCCGGGCGCGGAGCCGCTCGAGAGTCTCGAACACCGCCGCGAGCCGCTCACGCGTCTGCGAGTCAATCCGGGGAAGCCGCCGGATCAGCTCGCGTTCCTGCCCCAGGTGCTCCTGAAACGCATCATTCAGATACCGCACCGCGCTCCAGCGATCCCAGATCGTGGACGTGCCCAGCAACGCCGGGGCACACGCCCGTGCCACACATGCGGCCCAGTCTCGATGCATCGGTGTGAGCACCTCGTCGAGCATCGCGGCGGAGCGGGGCGCGCAACGGGTGTTCAGCGTGGCGGGCATGAGCGGCTCCTGCTGAGTCCACCTCACGATGCACTGCCCGGCGTGAAGACACCGTGAACCAGCCAGGAAGCGGCCTTGAAGCTCCGCTGAGCCGGCAGATGCTCAAGCGCCAGTGGAAGGGTTTTGTCAACCAGGCCGGTTGCGATGGCCGCTCCCGGCATCCCGAAGACCTGCGAGGTGGCGCGGTCCTGGGCGATCAGCAGACCACCTCGCGCTTTTCACACCTTGCACCCCGTCGGTCGCGTCGGAGCCGCCTCCGGTGAGGATCACCCGCGACCACCCGGGCGCGACCGTCCGTCATGCCGACGCTCCAGTCCGGTCGCACGATGAGATGGAGATCGGCAGGGCGCGACGTCTATTTACCTCCCGTTCCCCGACTCGAGCTGCGACAACGCCGCCAAAGCTTTGGTCGGGAGCTCGTTCAACGGAACCCGGGCTGCCGCGTGCTCGATCGTGGCATACCAGTCCGCCAGCATGTCCACGAAATGCGCGAGCAGGTAGACGAGCGAGCCGTGAGAGGCCGCCCGGCCTCCAACCTTGCCGACCTGCTCCCGAACCCGCTGGAGGGCGTTGAAGCCATTCTCGATTCTCGCACGAGAGGACGGCGCGAGACCCGGCGTTCGATCGATCATCCACCGCTCCTGCTCCAGCCGTTCGGTGACCTGACCGAGGTGCCGCAAGGCTGTCCAGCGATCCCGAATCGCGCGCGAGCCGAGCAGCACAGGATCGAAGGCCTTCCGCACGGCGGCGAGCCATTGTTCGTGAAGCGGCGCCAGCGCATCTGCCGTCATTGGGGTGTCTCGGGCAACCAGCGGAGCGATCGAGGCGGCAGCCATTGGGAACTCCTGTTACGGGTCGCTCGTATGGTTGACCTGCCCCCATGAAGATGTTGTGAAGAGCGGCGGAAAGTCGCTTGAGAGCGATACGGCCAATTCGCAGCCAGGGACGATATCCCCAAGGCTGCGCCGACTCGCCTGCTTCGGGCGGCGGTGCTGGCCGGACTCCTGACTCCGAGCGGTCGGATGGCGTACACCACCCAGGACCGCCGGCACGGTCCGACGCACCGAGAGAGGTTGCGCGAGATAGATCGAGCCTGTCGCCGGGTCTAGTGGCTCGGCCGGTCTGGGACCGTGGTTCCCCTACGGGTAGGGGTCCGCACGGTCCCGCCGAGCCCCCAGACCACCTCCATGTTCCGGAACACATCCGTGAGGACGTCCTCACGAGCTGGCAGCCCCTCCGTCTGAAGCGACCGCACGACCACCGCCGGGAGGATGTACTGCAATGCGATCAGCCCCCGGGCGTAATTCCCCAGGTGCTGGTAGGCGAGATTGGCTACTTCCTTGTCTCCCAACGCTAGGGCAGTGGTGTGCAGCATCACGTAGCCGATGGCCGCCAAGCTGAAAGCGGTATAATCGTCACGAAGGTTCTTGGCCTGTCCTTCGTGACGGAGAAGGTCGATGGCTCCCGCGGCCCGTCCGAGGACGCTGGAACCCGCCCGCTTGATTGCGCCGGTCGTTGTGGCCAAGCCTCGCGTTCCCGTCAATTGCTTCAGGTTCGCGATATGGAGCCGGATCCAGCGTTGGATTGTCTCTAGCTCCGCCCCGACCTGCGGATGGTCCGCCAAGGATTGGATCTGGCCCGCCACGGCCTTCTCGATATGCTCCTCGATGGCAAGCATGTCGGTGACATAGCTGTTGATGGCGTCTGCTGGACTGCGCATTGGTCCTCCGGGAAGTCGGGACGCGTGCTTACAAGCGCGATCTCGAGCGTGGCATGCGCCCGAAATTCGACCCGCTCTGCACTCAACGGACCGTCGATCGTTCCCCGAGCATCTGTCCCTTAGGCCGGAGTATCTCGACCAGGTCCACGGCCCGTGGCGTTCGCGGACTTTGAGAAGCCGGGCGACAAAACGTTGTTCTCGGCGCATGAAGGAATCATGAGCTGCGGTGCAAAGGATTCTCAGACGGCCGCGAACTGCCCTCGCAGAGGAGTGGCGCAGCACGCGGGGTGGTTGGCCCCAGAGCTTCCGGCGCCTCGCCGACCATCTCGGCTGCTGCTGCTGACTAACATCCACAAGCAGGGCCGAGCCGCCCGTTTCGGCCGCATGCGGTCGGAGATATCCACTTCCTCTTGAACTGAGTCGCACGGCGTCTTCAGGCGGTTCTTACCGGCTGATCGACAATATCGGAGCACTTCTCGCAGGAACGTCGATGCGGATCACCGGCCTCCCGCTCGGCCTCACGATCGGCCTCTGCATCGCCTGCGCCCCCGCGGACGTAGTGAAAACTCCTGCTCCGATCCCAGTCGCCGGGGCCCGGGTCCGCTACGCCGGCTGGCCGGACACAACCGAGTTCGTCATCGTTCGGCTGATAGCGCTCGACGCCGACAGTCTGGTTTTCGAACGCTTCATTCCCGGTGAGCCCAAAGCCGGCGCGCTGGGGCGCAGCGACGTCTGGGCGCCGACCGCGCTCCCGGCTCGCCCTTCAGAGCTACCACCCGCACCTCCGATCACCGTAGCTTCCACAGCGATCGATATTTCACGGATCCCGCCGTGGTGACCCCAGACCGGGGACGGAACATGATCACGTCCCGCACGCGCGCCGCTGGGCCCGTCCTTCTGCCGGGCGATGATCGGCCCACTGGGCGACTGATGCACCGCCGGTCGGTGCCGGCCCTGGCGCTCTGGCTCGCGGTCGCACCCACAGCGCTTCACGCACAGTTCGCCATGGACCAGCCGCTCGCAACGATTTCCCGCGTCGCGACCGCTCTATATCCCACGCCTTTGCAGCCTGATCCACTCGCGGCCGAGCGCCTTGGGATCCGGAAGGCAGTGGGCCGGAGCAGGTGGGTGGAGGGCGCGGTCATAGGTGGAGTGGTCTTCGGCGCGGCGGGAGGGTTCCTCGCGGCGGGATTCTGCGCCGCCGACGACAGCGCCGAAGGTGCCGCCACTGATGGCTGCACCGAGGAGATCCTCATCGGCGGTGTTGCGGGCGCAGCCGTCGGCGGCCTGATCGGGGGACTTGTTGGAAGCCGGATTCGCGCGGGACCTGCCGAAGCCGAGTAGCGCCCCGCGCGACTACAAGTGCACACTGAAAAAGAGAGCCACAGCCACCAACGCGTTCGCGCCGGCCGCCATCGAGCCGCTCGCCCAGCCCCACCGCCCCGCGTGAACCAACGTTGAAAGACCCTTCATCCAGCGATGCTCAATGAAGTGGGGGTGCAAGACCCTTCACGATCGCTTCACTCGCGCCCCGCTACGATACTAGTATCATGTACCGGAAGGCCCGATGAAACCTCGTGTCGCCGTTAACGCACTCCTCGCCCTCGTGCTGTTCACTGCCCTCGCATCAGGCGCCGCCGCGCAGGCCGACCCGGCGGCAGTGCGGGCGTCGAGCCAGATCCCATCGACCGGGACGCGGTGGGTCGTGGACCCGGTACACTCTCAGGTAGACTTCCGGGTCAGGCACCTCGTGGGCCGGGTGCGCGGCACATTCGACGACTGGTACGGGGTCATCGTCACCCGGGACGGGGACTGGACGCACGGAACAGTGAACGTGGGAGTGCAGACCGCCAGCGTGAACACCGGGAACATACACCGGGACGCCGATCTCCGGAGCGCGCGGTTTTTCGCCTCCGACAGCTTCCCGCGCATGACGTTCGAGAGCACCGGCATCGTAGCGACCGATAGCACCGTGGAGATCGGGGGGATTCTGACCCTCAAGGGCCACGCGCGCCAGGTGGTGCTCGTCGGCCAGTACCGCGGCACAGCGAAGGACTACGTCGGCCAGCAGCGGATCGCGTTCGACGCAAGCACGTTGATCGATCGCCGCGACTTCGGGCTTACCTACAAGGAGCTGGTGAACGGCGTGCCTGGTATCGGCAACGAAGTCGAGATCACTGTCGCGATCGAAGCGATTCGCGTGCCCTGAGCATGGCTGCCAAACGCGTGCTGCTGATCCAGGGACATCCGGATCCGGGTGCCTCCCATTATTGTCACGCGCTCGCCGACGCCTACGCGGAGGGTGCGCGGGACGCCGGCCACGAGATCCGAAGAGTCCAGGTGGCGGCGCTCGACTTTCCGGTGCTCCGGACCCGCGAGCAGTGGGAAAGCACCCCGCCGCCGGAGTCCATCCGACGCTGCCAGGACGACGTCCGCTGGGCGGAGCACCTCGTGATCATCTTTCCCCTCTGGCTCGGCGGATTGCCGGCGCTGCTGAGAGCCTTCCTGGAACAACTGTTCCGCCCCGGGTTCGCGTTCTCGGGGTCACTGGCAACGGGCGGAACAAAGGGACTGCGGGGAAAAAGCGCCCACGTGATCATCACCATGGGCATGCCGGCGCCGGTCTACCGCTGGTACTTCGGCGCGCACTCGCTCAGAAGTCTCGAGCGCAACATCCTCAAGTTCTGCGGTATCGCGCCGGTGCGGGATACGATCGTGGGAAGCGTCGAGTCCGGCGGTCCGGAGCGGCACGGCCGATGGCTGGAGAAGATCCGGGCGCTGGGACGCCGAGCGCGGTGATGGCCTAGTGGCAGGAAGGGATTCCAGCTCTATCCCAACAGCTTCGGGAGCCGGCATGAGCGAGGAGATCGGTGCCGCATACCTCGCGGAAGCGCTGCGTGTGTTCCGCCAGTACAAGGCGCTCGGCGAAAAGGCAATGGCGCAGGTGGAGCCGCGGGGGTTGTTCCACGCGCTCGACGCAGAGTCGAACAGCATCGCGGTCATTGTCAAGCACATGGCTGGGAACATGCGCTCACGCTGGACCGATTTTCTTACCACCGACGGTGAGAAGCCGGACCGGAATCGCGATGCGGAGTTCGAGCTCAGCGGCAATACCGCGGCAGCCGACGTGCACCGCTGGTGGGAGGACGGCTGGCGCGTGGTCTTTTCGGCGCTGGAGCCCCTCGGCCCGGACGATCTGCTGCGCACCGTGACCATCCGCGGTGAGCCGCACTCGGTATTGCAGGCGATCGACCGTCAGCTAGCTCACTACGCCTACCACGTCGGTCAGATCGTGCAGCTCGCCCGCCACCTAGTCGGTGAGCGCTGGCAAACGCTCAGCATTCCCAGACGGCGCTAGCGCCGATCTATCGGTTCAGCCGGCCGCGCGGCCCGCGGCAGCTGGTGCGCCGAACCGCTGGCGCCCTCGAGGGGCGCGTCCGGTACCCGCTCGCCCCTGAGCACGGCCTGGCCGAGGCGCGAGAAATTGATCGAGTTGCCGAGAATGCGCACCGCCTCCTGGTCGGCGTGGAAACCCATCGAGTTCTCTGCTTCCACGAAGTCGGCGAAGAACTGCGCTGCGCGCTGGTAGCGCTGCGCTTTCGCCACGACCGGCGCGGTGCTATCCGCCGCACGCGCGCGTTGGATGCCGGTGACCAGATCCAGAAGTGCGTCGATGGCGATGTTCCGCATTTCGAACGTGCGATCCTGGATCAGATACACCCGGTCGCGAAGCTCGGCCTCCGAGATCTTGTGACAGGTCTGGCACGCCTGATTGATGTTCAGCAATGGGCTGCGCACGTGGTGATCACTGATCTTGAGCGCACCGCGGCGCTCGTAGGGCATGTGACAGTCGGCGCACGCCACTCCCGAGCGGGCATGCACCCCTTGGCTGTACATCTCGAACTCGGGGTGCTGGGCCTTGAGAACGGGGGCGCCGGAGCGCTCGTGGATCCAATCCGTGTGCCCACTTGCCTCGTAGTGCGACAGGATGCTGTCCACCTTGAGGCCACGGTCCCACGGATAGGTGAGCCGCTTCTCCTTGCCCTTGAAGTAGTACTCCACATGGCACTGGCCGCACACGTACGTCCGCATCTCTTGCCTCGAGGCATCCCGATTCACGTCGTACGCGCGCACCCCCTGCGACGCTTTGAGGGTCCGGATTCCTTCCAGAAATCCTGGCCGCGTCACCCGCAGCTCCATCGTCGCCGGATCGTGGCAGTCGATGCATGCAACCGGATGGTTGCCGGCCAGCACCTTCGCCTCGGCATATGGCATTGGATTGATCCGCTCGAAGCCCGCGATCAGATCGCCGGCGCCGGCACGTTTGTAGGCGACGTACATCGAGGCGTGGCAGTGTAGGCAAGCGCCGGGCTGCGGTGCAGCCTGCTGCCGCCCCGTGAAGACCTGGTCATCCAGCATGTAGGCATGGCCGCGCTCCTCCCGGAAATCCCGGGCAAATGCGTAGCCCGCCCACATCCGCATCAAACGTGGATCCTCCTCCAGCCGGCTCTGGGCTACGACTCGGCGGGGATCGATCGCAGTCGGATTGCGGGGCGTTCCTTCGCTGCCGCCATAGCGGGTGTGAACCATGTCCACTGTCTTGCGGTAGTCGTCGTACTGCTGCGGGAAATTCTTGCCCCAGATCGCGGGATCGATCGTGCTGTCGGTCAACTCCACGACCCGGTAGAACGGGTTTCGTGCCTCCTGCTTGCGTTCGAAGATGTTCGTGAGCAGAGCGCCGAGCGCGAGGGCTGCAAGCGCCGATGAGACCGCGGCGATCACGATCCAGCGGGCGGTCCGCCGGGCGGCGGGCCTGACGTCGCTGGAGGAGTCCGGTGGTTCGGTCATAATGCTCTCCGGTCCACTCGGGTCACCGCACCATGTGCCCTACATAGGTATGACAACGGATGCAGGAGTCGCTCCAGCCTGCGTCGATCGGCCCATCGTGAATCTGCGGCCGCTCGGCAGCGGCTCCTCCGGCGAAGGCCGACCGGATTGCGAAGTCCGCCGGGCCGTCCGCCGGATCGATCGCCGCCACGACGTCCCCGTGACAATGGCGACAGGCGTGCTCGGTGATGGCGCGGTTGTGCGGCTTGATCTGCAATGGATCGGGGAAGTTCCCCGTAGTGAAGGCGAGCGAATGCCAGAAGCCGTTCGACGCCTTCGCGACGTATTTCCCAACGACATCGTGCGGCATGTGGCAGTCGGCACACGCCGCGGCCTGCCGATGGCTCGACCGCTGCCAGGCCGTGAAGTGCTCGCCCATGATGTGGCAGTTGGCGCAGACGGCGGGATCGGTGCTGAGATAGGAGGCACCCTTCGCATACCCGAACGTGAAGGCACCCAGCCCGACGGCCAGTCCGACGGCCGCCGCTGCCAGAACCGGTCCGGCCCCGGTGGGCACCTGCGGCATGGCGCAGGTTAAGGCTGAACGGCCGTGATGAGCAAGAACCGGTCAGCGGGTGCGGGCTCCCGCGGAGCGGATCCGGGGCCACATGTTTACGAAGAAGACGAGGATTCCGAGGACTTGCCCCACCCCCCCGCCGACCACGAGCCACCGTAGGGCAACTGCGTCCACGGTGGGGCGAAGTAGTTCGCCAGCCAGGCGCAGCACCGTGGATAGTGCCACCAGCCAGTAGGCCAATTCCGCGAGCGCAGGTCGGTAGCGGAGGTCAGCCTGGTCCGGCCGCGGAAACATCCAGAGCGCGACTCCCTGGATCAGCATCATTACGAACCCGACCAGCAGCGCGTGGGTATGCGCGCTGATCCAGTGCGGCGGTGGGTAAACTCCCTGGAGCTCGCGTCGGATGATCATCAGTGCGCCGAGCACGAGGCCAAGGGCGAGAAATCCGATAGCCGTCTTCAGGTAACGCTGAACGAGCCGATCCACCGCGTCAGTGCGCCGCGATCGGCAGCGCGCGCCTGCGGGGCGGCGTTCCCCGATCAGTCGAAGCCTGGCGCCGGCCCGCGGCGGCGAGCGTGCGCCAGATGTTCCATGCGAAGGCATAGGCGCCGGCCGCCGACAGCGCCGCCCCCGCCCCCAGCACCGCCGGCGCGACCGCGACCGTGTGGGCGCGGGCCACGAGGCCGGCGACGAACAGGGCAAGGCCGATGTTCGCCAGCCACCAGTGCGCGGCGGCAAGTCTTGGGTGACCCAGGGGGTGGCCCGCGATGCGCGGCAGCACATGATAGCCCACCCCGAAGATCATCATCGCCACGAACCCCAGCACGTTGAGGTGAATGTGGGCCGGACGATAGATCACCCACGGCGGGTGCACGGCCATGGCCACGCCGAGGGTGACCCCCGCCGAGAGCCAGGCCACGCTGGCCTTAATGAAGGCCCGAACGAACCAGTCCATGTGCGTCGATCTCCTTCAGCCCCGTCCTACCCCGCCACCGCGCTCCGATGGCCGTCGAGCAGGTCGGCGACGGTGGTGTCGCGGAAGAAGGCCACGATCGCCTCGCCCGCCGCCTTCCAGCGGTCATGCGCCCGGCACGCCTTCCGGTCGCTGCACTGCGGCTGACCCAGGAGGCAGCGTCGGCCGGTCCCGATGTCGTCGAACCGCTCGATGATCCGTACCAAGGGAAGCCGCGCGGCCGGCACCGCGAGTCGGAAGCCGCCCCCGGGACCACGCGTAGAGCGCAGCACCCCGGCCCGCGCGAGCTGATGAAGGGTCTTGGACAGGTAGTTTCGCGGCACGCCGAGCTCGCTCGCGATCTCCTCGACCGACACGGCCTGGTCCGGCGGTCGAGCGGCAATGAGCACTACCGTGCGGAGGGCATACTGCGCGGTCTGGGAAAGCATGCGAAACGCTCTCTCACCCGATATTCATCATATGCTCATGATTATATACAATATTCCAATTGTCAAGCCGACGCGGGCGAGAGCCGGCCAGCCGTGAAGGAAGCTTCACAATGCCTTCATCAGCGGCTTGAACCGTCGCCGGTAGCTTCGGGGCATCCGACCCAGCTCGACACTCGGAAGGAGCGACCGTGAAGCCAGCCATTCTCGCCGCCGTGGTGCTCACCGCCGGACTGACCGCCTGTGGCGAGCGGTCCAGGAACGAACCGGCGACCACTGAGAGCGCGCCAGCCGCCGCCGCCGCGCCGGCCGCGCCGACTGGCTCGGTCATCGCGATCAAGATGATCTCGGACGACAAGGGCAACTACTTCGAGCCCAAGGAGGTGGAAGCCAAACCGGGGGACGTGCTTCGCCTCACGCTGGTGAGCGGCGTGCACAACTTCCACTTCCCCGCGGAGAAGAACCCGGGCGTACAGGGACTTCCTCCCGCGACCGAGCTGCTCCAGCTCCCAGGCCAGACGCTCGATGTGCCGGTCACGCTCACGCCCGGCGAGTACTTCTTCCAGTGCGATCCGCACGCCGCCCTTGGAATGACGGGCGAACTCGAAGTTGAAGACGACGACTGAAGGAGGATTCTATGCCCAGAGCTGCGTATCGCGCCGCGCTTTTCACTCTCGTGAGCCTCGCCGCCTGCAGCGGCACCAAGCCCCAAGCCCCCGGTCAACGGCCGATGGCGACGGGTGATGTGCAGAAGGCGGCCCTTGCCACCTACGTGAAGCCGGGCGATTTCGACGACTACTACCTCTTCTACTCCGGAGGGCATTCCGGGCAGGTGTTCGTGGCCGGCGTGCCATCGATGCGCCACATCGCCACGATCCCGGTGTTCGGTCTCTATCCGGGCACCGGCTACGGCTTCGACGAGGAAACCAAGGCGATGATGGGGAGCTATACCTGGGGCGACGTGCACCACCCCGCGCTCTCCAAGACTGCCGGCGACTACGACGGTCGGTGGCTGTTCGTGAACGACAATGCGAACAACCGCATCGCCCGCATCGACCTGCGTGACCTCAAGACCAAGCAGATCCTCGGGCCGATCCCCAACACGATGGGGAACCACGGCTCATCGATGGTCACCGACAACACCGAGTACGCCCTGGTCGCGACTCGCTTCTCCGCGCCGATGGCCTCGAAGTACGAGCCGCTGGAGGACTATGCGACCAAGTACAAGGGCGCCGTGACAGGGATCAAGGTGGACCCGAGGAGCGGAGCGATGAGCATCGGCTGGCAGATCATGACGCCGCCGTTCAACTGGGATCTCGGCGCCACCGGCAAGGGGCCGTCCGTGGACTGGGCCTTCTGGACCTCGTATAACGCCGAGCGGGCGACCGGCAAGCTCGAAACCTCGAGCACCCAGCGGGACAAGGATTACGTCGCCATCGTGAACTGGAAGGCGGCGGAAGCAGCAGCGGCCGCAGGCCGGACGTTCGAGGCTGGCGGCCTGAAGGTGATCGACCCGGCGAAGGTACCCGGTGTCATGTATCTGATCGCCTGCGGGAAGAGCCCCCACGGCGTGGACGTAGATCCCAGCGGGGAATACGTGGTCTGCTCGGGCAAGCTGCAGCCGACCTCGACCGTGTTCTCCTTCACGAAGATTCGCGAGGCGATCGACAAGAAGGACTTCACCGGAAGCGAGGACGGGATTCCAGTGCTTCGCTACGAGTCGGCCGTGCTGATGGAAGTGCCGGTCGGACTCGGTCCGCTCCATACCCAGTTCGACGGCAGGGGCAATGCCTACACCTCGCTCTACGTCGAGAGCGCGATCGCAAAATGGAAGCTGCCGCCGTACGCGCCCGGCACCGACCCGAAGTCGCTGGTGCTGGATAAGATCCCGGTGCAGTTCAACGTGGGACACCTGGTGACCGCGCATGGCGACACCCGGCACCCCAAGGGCGACTTCCTGGTCGCGATGAACAAGATGTCGAAGGGCCGGCACCTGAACGTGGGCCCGTCGATCCCGGAGAGCTCGCAGCTGATCGACATCACCGGTCAGAAGATGGTGATGACGTACGAAGCATTCACCGAGCCGGAGCCGCACTTCGCGCAGCTAGTGCATCGGGACGTGATCAAGCCGATCGAGTTCTATCCGAAAGCGGAGAGTCACGACCCCAATGCCATTTGGGCTCCGGCCGACGCCAGGGTGATCCGCAACGCGGCCACTCGCACCGTCGAGGGGAAGGTGTATGCCATCCGGAGTTATTTCGAGCCCGGTCGCATTCAAGTGCAGGAAGGCGACACCGTGGTCCTGCACATCACCAACGCCGAGCAGGCGCGGGATGAGATCCATGGATTCGGTCTGGTCGCGTTCGACAAGAACATCGTGATCGATCCGGGCGAGACCAAGACACTGAAGTTCGTGGCGCGGAAGTCGGGCGTGTATCCGTACTATTGCACCAACTTCTGCTCGGCACTCCACCAGGAGATGCAGGGCTACCTGGAGATCGTGCCGAGCGGGCGCCCGCTGGCAGCCTATCGGAACGGCCAGGGGGAGATGGCGTTCGACCGCCGGGGAACCACGCCGGCCACCACCGATCATGCGCAGTCGTCCCATGCTCACACGGCTGGAACGGCTGCTGTCGGGAGGTAACATGATCGCGCTCGTGACGCGGCACCGCCGCCAGCTGCTGCTGGCGGCGGCCGCCCTGACGCTGGCCGCGGTGTTCCTGCCACTCTGGGGCATGACGCTGGTGAGCACGCAGTACCCGGACGGGCTCCGGCTGATCGTGTACGCCCGCCGGATCACGGGCGACGTCGGTGAGCTGAACGCATTGAACCATTACATCGGCATGATTCCCATCTCCGACGCGTTTTTCCCGGAGCTCAAGCTGCTTCCGCTTGCCTTCGGTGTGGTGGCGGCGACCTGCCTCCTCGCCACCTTCATCCGGCGCCGGTGGGTCGCAGTCGTGCCCCTCGCGCTGATGGGCGCGCTGGCAGGGTATGGCCTCTGGTCCATGCAGCGGCGGCTGTATCAGTTCGGGCATGACCTGGACCCGACGGCCGCCATCGAGATTACGCCATTCACTCCGCCGATGCTGGGCGAAAATCAGATCGCTCAGTTCGCGACGTACGCGTACTTCGATTGGGGCACCATTCTCCCGTTGGTGGCGGGTGGGCTGGTGGCGCTGGTGCTCGTCGCGGACCTCCGACGCCCTCGGCCGCGGGCCCCTCGGCCCGTCACGGCCGCGTTGCAGGTGGCCTGATGGCCGGCATCGCACTGTTCGCCCTGGCGCTGGGCGCCATCACGGCGGATCCGCCGCGGACCCGGACCGTCGGCCTGGGCGCCGAGCACGCGACGATCCGGGCGGCGGTTGCAGCCTCCCTGCCGCACGACACCGTCCGGGTTCGCGCTGGGCGCTATCGTGAATGCCTCCAGCTCGAGAAGCCGATCGTTCTCATCGGCGAGCCCGGGGCCATCCTTGACGGCGGTCGCACTGGAACCGTGATCACCATTCTCGCCGACAGTGTCACGGTACGTGGTTTCACGCTTCGGGCGAGTGGACGCTCGCTGGAGCGCGACGACGCGGTCGTGAAAGTGATCCGCGCCCGCCGCGTGCAGATCTCCGATAATGTCATCGAGGATCCCCTTCACGCCGTATATCTGCTCGAAGCACACGCGGTTGCTGTGGAGCGCAATCGGATCACGGGCGCGGCCGATCTCGTCGAATCGGCCCGCGGCAACGGGGTGCACCTTTTCAACTCATCGGGCAACCGTCTTGCCGGCAATACGGTCCGCGGCACCCGTGACGGGATCTACTTTTCATTCGCCAGCGGCAACACGGTCGTCGGCAACGACGTCGCGCACGTCCGCTACGGCCTTCACTACATGTACTCGGACGACAACACGTTCGAGCGCAACGTGTTTACCCGCAACGCGGCCGGTGCGGCGATCATGTTCTCGAAGCGCATCACGTTCCGCGAAAATGTCTTCGCCGAGCACGTGGGTTACCGGGCTTACGGCATCCTGCTCCAGACCGCCGAGCAGGTGCTGGCGGAGCGAAACCGGATCGAGGGCAATCTTACCGGCCTGTTCCTTGACGGCGCGACCGGCGACATCTTCCGGGACAACGTGATCTCGGACAACGGCGTGGGCGTCGATCTTCTGGCGAGCGCCGAGAACAACACGTTCACCGGCAACATCATCACGGACAACCGGATCGCGGTGCGACGGGTGCTCGGAACCAGCGAGAACCGCTGGTCGGCGGATGGCCGCGGCAACTTCTGGGGCGACCGGTCGGTATTCGATCTCGACGGTGACGGCATCGGGGACCGGCCGTACCGGGCGGGCGACGCTTATGCCACGCTGGCCGCGACGCGCCCGGTGCTCGACATTTTCACAGGCACGCTCGCCGCCCGTGCTCTGGCCTGGGCGGACGAGGCGTTTCCGGTCTTCGACATGCCGCGCGTGGAGGATCCCCATCCGCTGGCTCGCCGGCCGACGCTGCATCGGCCGCCTATGCTTGCCACCAGATGATTCAGTACATCGGCTTCGGCAAACGGTTCGGTACGGTCGTAGCAGCCGACGGAATCGATCTGCGCATCGCTGAAGGCGAGACGCTGGGGCTGATCGGCCCGAATGGCTCGGGGAAGACGACCACGCTCAAGGCGCTGGTCGGGCTCATTCGGCCCACGGCCGGCCGCGTTATGGTTGGCGGGGTAGACGTCGCGACGGCCGGTCGGGAAGTCCGCGGTCTGATCGGCTACCTACCCCAGCGCCTGGCGCTCCCCGACGGCGTGACCGCGCGGGCCGCGCTCCGTCTCTGCGCGAAGCTCCGCGGGACGCCGCGTGATGAGGTCGAGACCCTGCTCGAGCGGGTCGAACTCTCGGCAGCGGCCGATCGAGTCGTTGATGGCTTTTCTGGTGGCATGCGCCAGCGGCTCGGGCTCGCGGCGGCGCTGTTGGGACGCCCGCGAGCTCTCGCGTTCGACGAGCCAAGCGCAGCGCTGGATCCCACCGGAGCGCTGCTGGTGCGAGACCTCCTGATCGAGGCGCGCATCCGTTCCACCACTGTCATCCTGTCTTCTCACGATCTCGCCGAAGTGTCCGCTCTCGCCGATCGCATCGCGGTCTTCTCGGCCGGCCGCGTGTTAGCAATCGGGACTCTCTCGGAACTCTTGGGAATCACCGGCGGGCGGAGCCTCGAGGACGTGTACCGTGGCCTTACCGGGCTGGCCCCGATCCGGAGAGTGGCGTGACCCGGCGCGAGCTCCTGGGCACGTTGCTCGCCACCGCACTGCTGGCGGCTTGTCGGCCGAGAGCACATGCCCCCGCCCCAGTAGAGATCGAATTCGGGCGCGACGAGTGCTCCTACTGCAGGATGACAATCGACGATCCGCGGCTGGCGGCGGAGTTCATCGAGGTTGGCGGACAAGCGAGAAAGTTCGGCGAACCAGGATGCCTGGTGAATTGGATGAGGAAGGCGCCGTCCGTAAAGGGGACCGCGTTTGTCACCGACGCCGGGCGGGGTGGCTGGCTGCCGGCGGCCGCGGCTTTCTACGTGGCAGGGCGGGTCCGCACCCCGATGTCGTACGATGTGGCCGCCTATGGC
>DASSUE010000186.1:0-2239 GCA_035707305.1 Gemmatimonadales bacterium | reverse complement strand
CGCCCCCCGATGCCGGAGTCGCTGGCGAGCACGGGACTCGGTCCCGAATTCATCATCGACCTCCTGCTCAAGACGCTATACGTGCAGGGCGTCCGGACCGGGCAGCAGCTGGTCGAGTCGATTCGGCTCCCCTTTACGTTCGTGGACGACCAGCTCCTGACGCTGCAGCAGCGCCGCTTCGTGGAAGTGCGCGGCACGACCGGCCACAGCCGGGGCGGCTACCTGTTCGACCTCACCAACGCCGGGCGGGACCGGGCCCGGGAAGCGCTGGCGTCGAGCCAGTACGTCGGCGCGGCCCCAGTGCCGCTGGAGCAGTACCGGGAATGGACCATGCGGCAATCCATCTCGCGGGTGCACGTGGCGCGGGACGGCGTGCGCACCGGCTTCCGGGGGATGGTGATCGCCGACAACATCCTCGACATGCTGGGCCCGGCCATCAACTCGGCAAAGTCGCTGTTCCTGTACGGCGGGCCGGGCAATGGGAAGACGATGATCGCCGAGACCATCTCGCGGCTGCTCGGCGGCATGCTGTACATCCCGTACGCGATCGAGGTGGAAGGCCAGATCCTGATGCTGTACGACCCGGTCTACCATCACGAGGTGCCGCACGACGACTCGCCCCAGGGCTACGGCCCCGAGTGGCTCAAGACCGCGCCCGAATACGACCGGCGATACGTGCTGGTGCAGCGGCCGGTGGTCATCACGGGCGGCGAGCTCACACTCCACCAGCTCGACCTGCAGTACGACACCCATACCAAGATGTATCAGGCGCCCTTCCAGCTGAAAGCGAACGGCGGCGTGCTGATTCTTGACGATTTCGGTCGTCAGCGGATCCCGCCGCGTGACCTGCTGAACCGTTGGATCGTGCCGCTCGAGAAGAGGATCGACTACCTCACCCTGCACACCGGGGGCAAGTTCCCGGTGCCGTTCGATACCCTGCTGGTCTTCTCGACCAACCTGAAGCCGTCGGATCTCGTCGAGGAAGCGTTCATGCGACGGATCCACTACAAGCTGCACGTGCACGGCCCGACCCTGGAGGAATACACCGAAATCTTCCGGCGCTGCTGCGCCGAGCGGAACATTCCCTTCGTCGATTGGGCGGTGCCGCACCTGTACCGCGAGTATTACGAGCGGCGCGGGATCATCCCCCGCAACTGCCACCCGCGCGACGTGCTGGACCATTTCATCGACATGACGCGCTATCTCGAGACGCCGAACGAGCTCACGGTTTCGCTGCTCGATCGCGCCTGCCTCTCGTACTTCCTCGACGAGCCGCCGGAGGACAAGTGAGCAGCTCGGCGGAGGCGTACAGCGAGAATGCGCGGCTGGAGGCGTTGGAGCGCGACAACCGGCGGCTGCAGCGATACGGTGGGTTCCTGGTGGCCGGCATGGCGGTCCTCATCGCGCTCGGCGCGGTGCTGGTGTATGCGACGCGAACGGTCTCGCCCGAGGTGGCCGCTCAACGCTTCGTGATCAAGGATGCGCAGGGCGTGGTGCGGGGTGTCTGGGGGGTGGCCGAAGACAGCTCGCTGCGCTTCATCTTTCAGGATCGGGCCGGCCGGCCGCGGGTTCGCATCAGCCTGCTGAACGACGGGTCGGCGGGCATTTCTCTCACTGACTCGGGAGGCCGGCCTCGTGGCGTACTCGCGCTCGAGGAGAACGCGGGGGGCTCCCTGGTGTTCGCCGACGCCGCCGGCCGGACCCGCAGCGTGCTCGGCGTGGCTCCGGAAGGGGCCGCCAACCTCGTGTTCGCCGACCAGAACGGGGCCACCCGCGCCGGCCTGGGCGTGAACTCGCTCGGGCTGCCCACGTTCACGATGACCGAGCTGAACCGGCGCGCTCCTCAGCCGGTCGAGGAAGATACGGCCCAGCCCGACAGCGCCCCTGCGCCGTCGAATCGCCGCCGCTGAGCCCGGCCGCGCCGCAGCCGGCCCGGGCCTGACTCGAAAACCTCCCGACAGACAAAGACTTAGCACGCGCCCGTGGCGCTGTAGCCTCCCGCGACCGCGGTCACAGCCCCGGCGGCCGACCCGGTGTACGTTTGTCCGGACGCCAACAGGGGTTTTCCATGCTCAGACGGCTCGCGTTCGCGCCCCTGGCGCTCGCCGCCGCGTGCGCCACCAATCCGGTCACCGGCAAGAGCGAGATCTCGCTCGTGTCCGAATCGCAGGAAGTCCAGATCGGCAAGGAGGAGGCGCAGAAGGTCGGTCAGTCGATCGGCTACTACGACGATGCGGCG
>DASSUE010000185.1:0-8138 GCA_035707305.1 Gemmatimonadales bacterium | reverse complement strand
GAGATACTTGCCGCGGCCGTCGATCCGCCGGGCGCCCGACGGCACCTTGACGGTGCGGCTAGGCCCGATCGCGGCGATGCGCCCGTCGCGCACGACGACGGTGGATGCAGCGAGCACGGTATCCCGGGTCATCGGGATGACCGCCACGTCGGTGATCGCGAAGGTGCCTTTGGTGAGCGCGCCGCGCGATCCACCGGTCTCGGCCGGGTCGTCGGGGCCGGCGCCGGCCAGGACGATCAGAGCCGCGCCTGCGGCGCTGGAGAGCATCGGCATGGAGGTCCGGGAGAAATGTTCTCGCTCTACGGGACCCGCCAGGCGGGGTTTCAGCGCAACCCGCGCCCGGTTGGATGTAGTCTTGGGAGGGCCCGGCCCCAACGACCGATTGAGGATCGCGATCGCCTCGGCGAAGGAACCCGACACGCTCAGTCGGCGGCCAGCCAGCGCGCGATCTGCTCCCGGGTCAGATTTCCGCCGCAAACCGGCGTCGCGACGAGGCTCCCGCGCCACCGGGTTCGCTGCTCCAGCAGTGCGGCCAGCCCAGCCGCTCCCGCCGGCTCGACCACCAGCCCGGCCTCGAAGAACAGAAGCCGGATGGCGGCGAGCATGGAGTCGTCGGTGACCAGCACGATGTCATCCACCACCGGACGAAGCATGTCGAGCGCTTCGGGCACCGGGTTCCGGACCCAGATCCCGTCGGCGATGGTGTCGGCGCGCGGGGTGGAGACCGGCCGGCCCGCGCGCCAGGAGAGCGCCATCGCCGGTGCGCCGGCGGCGCACACCCCGATCACCTGCGTCCCGGGCATGCGCGCCTTGGCCCAGGTGCCGATCCCGGCGATCAGCGCTCCGTCGCCGATGGGCACGAGCAGCGTGTCGAACGGCTTGGGCCAGCGGCTCAATTCCAGGCCGATGGTGCCGGCCCCCTCGGCGATGGCGGGCTCGCGCCCATCCTCGATGAACCGCGCGCCCGTGAGCGTGGCGTGGGCCTGTGCCGCCGCCTTGGCGTCGGCGAAGTCGGCGCCCTCGAGCCGGACGTCGGCGCCGAACTCGCGCATCCGGCTCACCTTGAGCTGGTTCGCGGTGCGGGCCGCGAACACCGTCACCTTGAGACCCCGTCGCGCTCCGGCCCAGGCCAGCCCCTGCCCGAAATTGCCGGCGGAGGCGCAGACCACCTCGCTGCCGGTGGGAAACACGAGGCGGCTGCAGAGCCAGTCGGTGCCGCGCCCCTTGAACGAGCGAATCGGGTTGGCCGTCTCCACCTTGAGCACCACCTGGGCGCCACACCGGTCGGAGACGGCGCCGCTCTCAAACTGCGGCGTGTCGCGGAAGATCGGGTCGATCCCGGTGGCGGCCCGCTGGATCGCGGAGACGTCGAGGCGGGTCAGAGAACGCTCCGGGCCAGCGCGCCTTCGTGTTCGAGGAGCCAGCGCTTGCGGTGAACTCCTCCGCCGAATCCCACCAGCGATCCGTCGGCGCCGATCACGCGGTGGCACGGCACCACGATCGGGAGTGGGTTCTGCCCGTTGGCGCGGCCGACCGCGCGCGCCATCGTGGCGTCGCCCAGCTTGCGCGCGAGCTCACCGTAGCTCGCGGTCTGCCCGGCGGGGATCTGCCGCAGCAGGTCCCACACGCTGAGCTCGAAGGGCGTGCCGCTGGGCGCGAGCTGCAGGTCGAACGACGTCCGGGCGCCGGCGAAGTATTCCTCCAGCTGAGCCCGCGCCTGCTCCAGCACGCCCGAGGGATCGCGCTGGCCGGCCCCCTTCGGGGCCGACGCGGGATAGCCGTCGAACCAGATCTCCGCCAGCCCATCCCGGGTGGCGGTGAGCCCGATGGGTCCGATCGGTGTGTTCATGTTGGTGCGCCAGAACGGCGCGGTGAATCGCTTGCTCATGCTCGGTGCCGCTCCGAAAGACTCTGCCACAGGTGTACGGCTGCGTACGCTCGCCACGGGCGCCACGCCTCGGCCCGCCGGGTGAGCTCGGCGGCGCTGACCCCGCCCGCGGCCTTCCGGAGCCCGAGATCCGCGGCCGGGAACGCGTCCGGCCAGCGCAGGGCCCGCATCAAAACGTAGTCTGCCGTCCAGTCGCCGATGCCCGGCATCTCGAGCAGCGCCGCCCGGGCGCGGTCGGGGTTCGTGCCGGGCGCGAGATCCAGCCTGCCGTCCGCGGTAGCTCGAGCGAGCGTTACAAGTGTACGAGCCCGCGCCCGCGGCACGCCGATGCCGGCGACCCGCGACTCGTCCGCGTTCGCCAGTTGTTCCGCTCGAACTGGCAGCCTCACGGGACTTCCGCTGGCGTCGCCGCCCTCCAACGGATCGCCGAGCAGAGCCGCGAGCCGGCCCGCGAGGGTGGACGCGCCGCGAACGCTCACCTGCTGACCCAGGACCGCTCGCACGGCCAGCTCGAAACCGTCCACCGCGCCGACTACCCGGAGCCCCGGCCGCTGCTCGACGAGGGGACGCAGCCACGCATCGCGCGCCAGGTGCTCGCGCACGATCGCCGGATCGGCATCGAGATCGAACAGGTGCCGGAGCCGGCTTCGGAGCGGGACCATTGCCGGGAGGAGCGACGGCGACGCGGCAATTCGGAGCGCGGGAACGCCCGGTTCCTGCTCGATGGTGACCACGCCGCGATGCTCGCGGATTCGAACCGCGCGGCGGTAGAGCCTATCGGTCACCAGCTCGACGCCGGGCGTCGCCCGCGGCGCGAGCCATTGCAGCATGGCCGGCCAATCCAGCGGCGGCCGGTAGCGGAGCAGCTCCGGCGCCCCTCCGGGTTGGCTCAGCGCGTCGCTCGCGGCACCGCGACGAGACCTAGTGCCACTCGGCGCCAACCGGTCCACTCCCGCGTCGTCACGCCATCACGGATCAACATCTGACTGGAGATCCCGCCGTCCAGCAGCACTGCTCGCCGCGCGCCGAGCGCGCCCATCACCGCTGCCATCTCGGGGGTGGTGAGGCCGAGCGGGATATTTGCCAGCACTCCGCCCAGCCCCTCGAACCGCGTCATCGCAACCAGCACCCGGCCGTCGCGGGTCTCCCCGAGCGCGAGGCGGGCGTCGCGGTGACGGCGGTCGACCCCACGCCCGTCGGTTCTGAGCGCGGGCGGAACGTCGCCGTCGCCCTCGAGCACCGTGGGGTACGACTGGAACGCGAGCCGAGCGGTCGAACGCGCGGTCTCGAGCGAATCCGGCGGAATCAGCTTGAGCGCGCCGGTCGTGTCCACCACCACCGCGGGTGCGAGCGGACCGAAACCGCGCGGCTGCCGCTCTACGCCGTCCTGGATCAACCAGCCCCACGGGCGTCCGGTAAACTGCCCTGCGTTCACCGCGAACACCGCGGATGCGGGCGTCTCGCTGATGTCCCAGCGCCCTGCGTACACCGGACCATCGGCCGGCTTCACGAGTCGGAACTCGAGTACCCGCGGATCGAGCCGCGCGACGATGACCCTGACGCGGAATGCCTCTCCGTCGCCAGAGAGCGACAGTTCGCCCCAGTCGAGACCCGGCGCGACGGCGCGCCATCGTACCCGCTCGGCGACGGCCGGGAGCGGCGCTTCCCACCGGGCCGGCGCCGCGTGCTCGTTCCACCACTGCTCCCATCCGTTCGCCGCGCGCACGCTGAGCGACGCTCCCGGATCCAGAGCGAGCCCGAGCAGTGCGAGCGGCCAGACGGAGCGCATCAAGTTGGTATGTTCGCCTTGCGCATGGCGCATACCTTCTCGGCGGCTTCACGGATCGCCTGGTTCTGGGCGTCCCCCTCCGAGCCCCCGCCTCCGCCGCCGCCTCTTCCTCCCCCACCGCCGCCACCGCCGCCGCCACCGCCACCGCCACCGCCACCCCCACCGCCGCCCACGACCGTGTTGCTCGAGGCCCAGGCGATCACCTGCTCGCGGGCGACCATGTAGTCCTCGGGGCTCATCTTGGCGCCGCTCGCGCCGGCTTTGAGGAGGGCGTTTTCCGCACCCCCGGCGGAGCCGGGCTGCTTGGGCGTTTGCGGCTCCTTGCCGCACGCCTTCTCGAGACGCTCGGACGCGCCCGCGTTGTGCGCGGCTCCGTCCTGCATCGCTGCGGCCGCCGCGGCGGCGTTGGCGCTGATCGGGTTCATCATCGCCTGGAACTCAGCGAGCGTCTTCCGGTCCTCCGCGGTCCCCTTGCCCTCCGAGATCCGCTGCGACGCCATCTGAGCCTTCTCGGCAAGCGCCATCATCTTGGCTGTATCGATGGTGGCGGCGAGGTCCTGGCCCGCCTCATCGGTCTTCGCGTGAATCGCGTCGGCCTTGGCGTTGTCGGCGGTCTGAACCTCGTCCCGGCATTTGCCGTACTTCTCGTACGCCTTGTCGTAGTCGGCCTGGGCCTTCTCGTACGCCTTTTGCTCGGCTTCTGCCTTCTTCTGCTCCTCCGCGGCTTTCTTCTCGATCTCCGGCGCGGCAACGAGCTCGGCGGCCAATCCGGCGTTGACGGCCCTGATCTGCGCCGCGCTGAGCGGAATCGAGGCCACGACGATCGGGCGGCGGTCGGCGAAACACGCCGCCCCCTTTGCCCCATCGACCGCTTTGCCGGTCACGGCTTGCTTCAACCTCTTGAACTGTGCCTCGGACGGACGGGGCAAGCCGACCGCAGCGACCAGGCACAACAAGATTCCGACACCCCGAGCTGGGGAGCCGATCATGAGGACCTCCCGCGGGCGCTCCGCCCGCCTGTGAGAGACCCGACGCGCGCCGGCGCCGGTGGTACAGGTATGGCTGTAAGGTGCTGCGTTTTCGAGCTTCGGCTAGACCGCCGGCCTGATGGTTATTCGCGAGCGAAGGGAGGGGACGCCGAAGCGCGGAGGCGTTCCCCCTCCCCTCGCTCGCGATCAGCATCATGCGGCGTACGGTCCGGTTCAGCGCGTCAGCAGCCCAGCGTCGAGCACCAGTGCCGAGCCGGTCATGAAGCGGGCGCGGTCGGAGGCGAGGTAGAGCACGGCATTCGCGACGTCCTCCGGCTCGATCCAGGGCACCGGCTGGAGGTTGCCCGCGGAGCGCTCGCCGATCTCCTGCGGCGTCAGGCCCTCCAGCTGGGCGAGCCCGACGTTCATCGGCGTGTTGACGCCGGTGGGATGGAGCGACACGACCCGGATCCCATGCGGCGCCAGCTCGATGGCCCACGATTTCGTGAGTCCGACCAATCCGAACTTCGACGCGGCGTAGTGGCTCAGGCGGACCATCCCTCGGAGCCCGGCCACCGACGAGTTGTTGATGATCACGCCGGACTTCTGCCGGATCATCACCGGGATGATCCGGCGCGCGACCAGCCACGGACCCTTGAGGTTGATGTCGAGCATCGCGTCCCACGCCTCCTCGGTGAGCTCGTGGGCCAGACCGTAGGCGCAGATGCCGGCGTTGTTGAACAGGATGTCGATCCGTCCGAAGCGCTTCACCGTTTCGTCCACCGCACGGCTGATCGCGGCGTCGTCCCGCACGTCACCGGCGAACGTGAGAGCCTCGGAGCCGGCGGCCTTGATCGCTGCGGCGAGCGAGTCGAGATCGCTCGACGATCCCATCGCATATCCGGGATAGGCCAGCGGCTTCGCCACGTCGAACGCGGCGACCTTCGCCCCCGCTTTTGCCAGCGCCAGCGCCGTGGCGCGCCCTTGCCCGTGCGCCGCGCCGGTCACGAAGGCCACCCGCCCTGCCAGCTCCCGATCGGTCATTCTCCGCGCCGCGTTCGAGTCAGGATGTCGTGGCGCGCCTGTTCCGCCGCGGCCACCTTTCGTCGCACCAGCTGCTCGGCCATGGCGTGCAGTTCCGCCGGTCCGACCCCACGGCTGAAGTAGATCGGCTCCAGAAGCCGAGCGGAGAGCTCGGGATGCACGACGCCCTTCGCGAGCCGAAGGACTCGCAGCCGACCCTGATCCATCCGCCCCTCATTGCCCAACAGGCGCTCCCCAAGCGCCTGCTTTGCTTCCGCCACCGTCGCCGCATCCGCCACCGGGCGCCGCAGCTCGTGCTCGACCCGCGTGAGCAATTCGCGCCGGCTCTCTACCGACAGTACGGAATCACCCGCCCGCAGTGTCGTCTCGAGCAGCACTACGCCCGCGGCTCGCCTCCAGAGGCTGCCCGCGGCGGTCAGCTCGCGCGCGATCTCGAAGCTTGTTTCCACGCCGGCCGGGGTGCCGAGTGCGTGCTCGGCGGATGCCGTGATTGCCGCGACTGCGGCCAGCTCCGCATCGAGCGAACGCGGAGCCTCCGAGGCCGGGAACGATGCTACCCGCGCGAACGCGAGGCCATAGGCCGCGACCATCGCGATGCTGGCCGCAAGACCATAATGGGCAAGCGAGCGGCGCGGGGTCGGCCGGGCCGCGCGGATGAGTGAGGCGACATCGCCCGGGTCGCCGAACGACGCGATCAGCTCGCCGACCGGGACGCGTCGATCCAGGCCGTCGTGGAAGTGCGCCACCAGGTCGGCGCGGACCCGATTCGCCTGGCTCGGCGGCAGCCGCGCCGCGCGAACCACCTGTTCGATGAGCCTCGCGGCCTCGATGGGCAGCGTCATCGGCCCGGCGCGGGTTCGAGCACGCCCAGCCGCCGCATAGCCTCGGCCAGCGAGCGCCACTGCGCCCGCTGCCGCGCCAGCTCCTTCCTGCCCTGCGCCGTGATCGCGTAGTAGCGACGGGTCCGCCCTTCGGGGCCCTCCACCTCCCGACTCGAGACCCACCCCTTCGCTTCGAGGTTGTAGAGCAGCGGGTAGAGGGTGGACTGCCCCATCGCCAGCACGCCCTCGGTCTGGCGCTCCAGGGCTTCGACCATCTCGTAGCCGTAGAGCTCCCGCCGGGAGAGCAGCTGGAGCACGGCCAACGGGCCGCTGCCGCGCATCATCTCACGTTCGACTCGCATGGGCTCATACTAGCACCGAATGCTATTGACGCCATACTATGCGTGACATAGTATATGACCACCATGCGCTCCCGATCCGCGATGCTGATTGCTGGACTTGCCGCCGGTGCAGGGCTCGGTGCGATTGCGCCGCTTCGGCTCGAGGCGCAGGAGCCCGGCCGCAACGTGCTCGGCATCGATCGCCCCGGCACGGCGGACGTCGCCGTGGACCGTGGGCGGCGATATCGGGACACACTCACGATGGACGTGTATCGCCCGCGCGGCGCTAGTAAGCCGGTCCCGGCTGTGGTGTTCGTCCACGGCGGACTGGTTGCGGGCGCCAAGGGGACTTCGCCGACGACGTGGCCGATCTACCAGTCGTGGGGACGGCTCGCGGCCGCCGATGGACTTGCCGGGGTGACGTTCAACCATCGCCTCACCACCAACGACAACGTGGCCGAGACCGAGCCGGACGTCGAGGCGGCGATCGCCCACGTGCGCGCCAACGCGAAGGAGCTCGGCATCGACCCTGAGCGCCTCTGCCTGGCCTTCTACTCGGCCGGGGGCGTACTGGCCGGCAGCGCACTGCGCGAGCCGCGCCCGTTCGTCCGGTGCGTGGTCCTGTTCTACCCCTATCTCGACCTTGAGCACCTGCGGATGGACACTCGGTTTCGCCGCGCCTACGCGGCCAGCCGGGTCGACAGCCTCGCGCCGCGGTACTCGCCGGCGGCGCAGCTCGGCCGGGACCCGTCGCGGCTTCCCCCGATCTTTCTGGCCATGGCCGGCCACGATGAGATCCCCGGGTTGAACGCGTCCATCCGCCGGTTCGTGGCTGCAGCGGTGGACCAACGCGCGCCGATGGACCTGCTGATCCACCCGACAGGGCGTCACGGTTTCGACGAGGCGGATCACGACCAGCGCACCCGCGACATTCTGGAGCACTGCCTCACGTTCCTGCACCGGCACCTCGGGCGATAGGTCGCTACGCTGGCGGTCCGGCGGGCGCCGCGTCAGATTCCACCTATCGCCACCTCATCCGCACCAGACGACCCGACCGCGGCGCTGGCCGTCGGCCTCCGCGACCGCTACGCGATCGAGCGCCCGCTCGGCCGTGGGGGAATGGCCACGGTCTATCTCGCCCGGGATGTGAAGCACGACCGCCCGGTCGCGCTCAAGGTCCTGCTCCCCGAGCTCGCCGCCTCGCTCGGCCCCGAACGGTTCCAGCGCGAAATCCGCCTGGCCGCCCGGCTCCAGCATCCCCACATCCTGACCGTCCACGACTCGGGC
>DASSUE010000184.1:0-4723 GCA_035707305.1 Gemmatimonadales bacterium | reverse complement strand
CGATCTCGAAGATCGTGTTGACGTGCGGCGACACCCGCCGCGACATCACCATGTGCTCGGCGGTGAGCCGCCGGATCCTCGACCAGGGCTCGACCTTGTCGCCCTCCCACGGATCGGCGACGGTGGCCGGCGCCGCGCGCGCCGGTGCCGCCGGTGCTGCGATCTCAGCGCCGCGCGAGGGAGCCGGCGCAGCGGGGGCCCGGGCCGCCTGACTCCCCTCGAGGTACCCGACGACATCGTGCTTCGTGACCCGACCGGCCACGCCGCTGCCGGGGATCGAGGCGAGATCGAGATTGTGTTCGGCCGCCATCTTCCGCACCAGCGGGGTGGAGCGGCGCCGGAGCCGTTCCTCCGCGCTCTCCGCCCCGTTGCCCACCGGCAAGCTCGGCGTGGGTGGGGTCGATGCGGCTGCCGGAGGCGCGGGCGCAGGTGCGGGCGCGGGGCGGGGTGGCTCGACCGAGGGCGCAGCCGCGGCCGGGGGAGCCGACTCGCGAGGGGGCGCCGCAGGCGGCGTCGCGGGTGAGGCGGCCGGCGCGGCAGCCGAGCCTGCCTCGGTCTCGATCCGCGCCACCACCGTCTGCACCGCCACCGTCTGGCCTTCCTGCACCAGCACCTCTGCCAACGTGCCGGCGCCAGGCGCGGGAATCTCCGCGTCGACCTTGTCGGTGGAAATCTCGAACATCGGTTCGTCCCGCTTCACCGGGTCGCCGACTTTCTTGAGCCAGCGGGACAGCGTGCCCTCGGTGATGGATTCGCCCATCTGGGGCATGACCACATCGATCCGGCTCATTCCCTGCTCTCCTCCATGCCTAGTATCGCGCCAGCCATCGCGCCGCACGGACGACGTCGTCGACCTGGGGAAGTACGAAATCTTCCAGCGCGGGTGCATACGGCAAGGGGACATCGTGTGCGGCCACACGGCGCACCGGCGCATCCAGCCACTCGAATGCCAGCTCGTTGATCCGCGCGGTGATCTCGCCGGCGATGCCACCGGTGACGGTGTCTTCGTGGACGATCAGCACCCGGTTGGTCTTCCGCACGGTGGCGACCAGCGCCGCATCGTCCAGCGGCGCGAGCGACCGGAGGTCGAGCACTTCGACCGACAGGCCGTCCTCCCGCTCCAGGCGCTCGGCGGCCTCGAGCGCGGTCCAGACCGTGGCCGCGTAGGTCACGATCGACAGATCTCGACCTGCGCGGGCGAGCCGCGCCTGCCCCAGAGGCACGACGTGGTCGCCCGGCGGCATCGTTTCCCTCACGCGGCGGTACAGGTACTTGTGCTCGAAAAAGAGCACCGGGTCATCGTCGCGGATCGCGGCTTTGAGCAGCCCCTTCGCGTCGGCCGGCGTCGAAGGATAGACGATCTTGAGACCCGGCGTATGGAGGAACGCCGCCTCCGGATTTTGGGAATGGAACGGCCCACCGCGCACGTACCCGCCCGCGGGCCCCCGCACGACGATCGGGCATGGCAGGAATGCTCGATAGCGCGACGTGGCCACGTAGTTCGTCAGCATGTCGTAGGCGCACGAGATGAAGTCGATGAACTGCATCTCGCAGATCGGCCGGTGGCCCATGTGCGCCACCCCCGCGGCGGCGCCGACGATCGCCGCCTCCGCCACGGGCGTGTCGATGACCCGCCGGTCGCCGAACCGTTCAAGCAACCCCGCAGTCACCTTGAAGGCCCCGCCGTACGTCCCGATGTCCTCGCCCATGCACAACACGGCCGAGTCCCGCTCCATCTCCTCGACGATGGCTTCGCGGATGGCCTCGAGGTAGGTGATCTCGGTCATCGGCCGACCTCGCGATACCAGAGCAGCGGTGCGGCGGGAGGATCGCCGTACACCCCTCGCAGCGCGTCCCGCCCCTCCGGCGACGGCGAACGCTCAGCCTCGTCGGTGGCCTGGTCCACTTCCTCGCGACACCGTGCGTCCAGTGCGGCGAGCTCGGCGGGATCCACGGCGAATTCGGTGGTGAGGCGCGTCGTGTAGCGATCCACCGGGTCGTTCTCCGCCGCCCAGCGCTCGATCTCACCGGCGGGGACGTAGGACTGGTCGTCGTGCTCCGCGTGCCCCGTGCGGCGATACGTCATCAGCTCGATCAGCGTGACGCCGTCGCCGGCCCGGGCCCGATGCACGGCGTCCCTGGTGACGCGGTACACCTCCAGGACGTCGTTGCCGTCGGCTCGCACGCCGGGAATGCCGTAGCCCACCGCCTTGTCCGCAAACCGTGTCGCGGCCGTCTGGCGCCACGTCGGGGTCGAATAGGCGTACCCGTTGTTCTCGATCACCACGACCAGCGGGCACCGCTGCACCGCCGCGAAGTTGAGCCCCTCATGGAACGCGCCTGTGGAGGTGGCGCCATCGCCCACATAGACCAGCCCGACGCGCGGCTGGCCCCGGAGCCGGAACGACAGGGTCACGCCGGCCATCACCGGCACCATGTCGCCCAGATGCGAGATCTGGCCGATGAACCCACGGTCGAGGTCGCCGATATGGATGTTGAGCTCCCGGCCGCGGGTGAGGCTGTCCCCTCGGGCCATGTATTGCCGGAGCACTTCCACCGGCCGCGCGCCCTTCACGAGCATCGAGCCGAGGTTCCGGATCAACGGCGAGAGCATGTCGCCCGCCTCGAGTGCGTAGGCGGAGCCCACCGCATCGGCCTCCTGCCCCAGCGAGCGAAAGAGCCCGCCCACGACCTTGGTCTGCCGGTACAGCGCGACCAGCCGGTCCTCCAGCGTCCGGGTGAGCCGCATGAAGCGATAGAGTTCGAGCAATTGGACGCGGGTGAGGCCGTGCGGGTACGCGGGCGGAGCAGGTGCGGTGACGGCCATGGACACGCGAGTGGGAGTCGCGGGAAAAGCTAACCGTGGACCGCAGGCCGGTAAACGGCGAGCGGGAAGCCGCTCGACAGCGACTCCCCGGTTTCTCTTCCGCTGAGGATCTGTTACCGGCCGGCTTCGATCCGCATAGCGTAGAAGGAGCGGTAGACGAACACCACCGACACGGCCAGGAACACCAGCGCGAGCGCCAGACTCAACGGCGTGCCGCGCTGCGCCGTGAGACTCACCGCAAGTTCGACGGCCAGCAGTCCAAACAGCGTCGTGAACTTGATGATGGGATTCATGGCCACCGACGACGTGTCCTTGAAGGGATCGCCGACAGTATCGCCCACGACGGTGGCTGCGTGAAGATCAGTTCCTTTCTGCTTGAGCTCTACCTCCACCACTTTCTTGGCATTGTCCCACGCGCCGCCTGCGTTGGCCATGAAAATGGCCTGGTAGAGCCCGAACAGCGCGATAGACACCAGGTAGCCGATGAAGAAGTACGGCTCGACGAACGCGAAGCCCAGCGTGCCGAAGAAGACGGTCAGGAAGATGTTGAACATCCCCTTCTGCGCGTACTGGGTGCAAATCTCCACGACCTTCTTGCTGTCGCTCACCGACGCCTTCGTCACGCCTTCGAGCCGAATGTTGGCCTTGATGAACTCGACCGCACGGTACGCGCCGGTGGTCACCGCCTGGGTGGACGCGCCGGTGAACCAGTAGATCACCGCGCCGCCGGCAATCAGCCCAAGAAGGAAGGGCGGATGCAGGATCGACAGGTTCGCGAGCAGTTCTGGCTGCAGTCCGTTGGTGAGCAGCACGACGATCGAGAAGATCATGGTCGTGGCGCCCACCACCGCCGTGCCGATCAGCACTGGCTTGGCCGTGGCCTTGAACGTGTTGCCGGCGCCGTCGTTCTCCTCCAGGAAGTGCTTCGCCCGCTCGAAGTCCACCGCGAAGCCGTGCTCCCGCTGGATGTCCGCCTTCACGTTCGGCACGTCCTCGATCTGGGAGAGCTCGTAGATCGACTGGGCGTTGTCGGTGACCGGCCCGTACGAGTCCACCGCGATCGTAACCGGGCCCATACCGAGGAACCCGAACGCCACCAGGCCGAAGGCGAACACGGCGGGTGCGATCATTAGTGCGTCGAGCCCGGTCGTACTTACTCCGAATCCGACCCCCATCAGAATCAGAATGGCAAGCCCGAGCCAGTAAGCGCTGAAGTTCCCTGCAACGAGGCCCGACAGGATGTTGAGCGACGCTCCGCCCTGTTGGGACGAGGTGACCACCTCGCGCACGTGCCTCGATTCCATCGAGGTGAACACCTTCACCAGCTCCGGGATAATGGCGCCGGCCAAGGTGCCGCAGGTGATGACGGTCGAGAGCTTCCACCACAGCGAACTGTCGCCACCCAGATCCGGTACGAGCAGATACGACACGAGGTACGTGAGCACCACCGAGACGATGGACGTGAGCCACACCAGCGTGGTAAGCGGAATCTCGAAGTTCATCCGCTCGGCGTTGCCGAACCTGGCCTTCGCCCAGGCTTCGTTCAGGAAATAGGAGAAGCCCGACGCCAGGATCATCATGACGCGCATGACGAAGATCCACACCAGGAGCTGGACCTGTACGGCGGGGTCCTTCACGGCCAGCAGGATGAACGAGATGAGGGCGACGCCGGTGACACCATAGGTCTCGAATCCGTCCGCCGAGGGGCCGACGGAGTCACCCGCGTTGTCGCCGGTGCAGTCGGCGATCACGCCGGGATTGCGCGCGTCGTCCTCCTTGATCTTGAAGACGATCTTCATCAGATCCGACCCGATGTCGGCGATCTTGGTGAAGATGCCGCCGGCCACCCGCAGCGCCGCGGCGCCCAGCGACTCACCGATCGCGAATCCGATGAAG
>DASSUE010000183.1:0-2787 GCA_035707305.1 Gemmatimonadales bacterium | reverse complement strand
GAAGTCGGTCTCGGGGAACGACGTGATCGCGCCGACCACCTTCTGCCCCTCGCGGGTGACCGCGGGAAGCGACGCATCGGGCGACGCCTCGAAGAACATGCTGATGTGGCTCTGGTCTTCGACCGGCGCCAGCTCGCGGCGGGAATAGGTGTAGAGCGGCCACGCGGCGGCCATGACCACGAGCGAGGCGGCGACGATGGCCCACCGCATGTCGAGCGCGCCGTCGAGCAGGCGGGCATAGCCGCGACGCACCCCATCGAAGGCGCGATTCACCACCCTGGTGAGCCGGCCTTCCCGGCCAGTCTTGTGCACGAAGCGGGAGCTCATCACCGGCGACAGCGTGACGGCCACGATGCCCGACAGCACCACTGCGGTGGCGAGCGTGATCGCGAACTCGAGGAACAGCGAGCCGGTCATCCCGCCCTGGAATCCGATGGGGGTGTACACCGCCGCGAGCGTGATGGTCATGGCGATGATAGGACCCACCAGCTCGCGGGCGCCCTTGATCGCCGCCTGGATCCGCGACATCCCCTCGCGCACGTGGCGCTCGACGTTCTCCACCACGACGATGGCGTCATCCACCACCAGACCGACCGACAGCACGATGGCGAGGATGGTGAGCAGGTTCAGGCTGAACCCGAAGGCGTACATGAAGATCGCCGAGCCGACCAGGGAGATCGGCATGGCGACGAGCGGCACCAGCGCGGTGCGCACCGAGCCCATGAACAGGAACACTACCAGGGCCACGATCGCGATCGTCTCGCCGAGGGTCTTAGTGATCTCCTGGAGCGCGTTGCGCATGAACATGGTCCCGTCGTACACGAGACGCATGTCGATGTCCTTCGGCAGCGTGGGCCGGATCCGCTCCATCTCCGCGACGAGGCGGTTCTGCACCTCGATCTCGTTCGATCCCACCAGCGGCCACACGCCGAGGTACACGCCCTCCTTGCCGTTGTACTTCGCGATCATCTCGGCTTCTTCGGCGCCCAGCTCGACCCGCGCCACGTCGCTCAAGCGGACGATGGCGCCGTTCCGCTCCGCGACGATGAGATCGTTGAACTCGTCGGCGGAGCGGAGGTCCGTGTTCGTGAGCAGGTTGATCTGGACCAGGTTACCCTTGGTCCGTCCCACCGCCGCGAGATAGTTGTTGCGCTGCAGCGCCGCGTGAACGTCGCCGGGGGAGAGGTTGAGCGCGGCAAGCCGGTCGGGATCGATCCAGATCCGCATGGCGATCTGGCGGCCACCCTCGATGGTCACGCGCTGCACGCCCTCGAGCGTCGAGAGCTGCGGCTGGAGCGTCCGCGCGAGCCAGTCGGTCACGGCCGGCACGTCCCGTTCGTTCGAGGTGAAGCTGAGATAGAACGTGGCGTACGGCCGGTCGGCGCGCTGCACTTCCACGGCCGGCGGCTCGGCCTCCGACGGCAGCTCGGAGCGCACCTGCTGCAGCCGCGCGGTGACTTCGGCCAGCGCTGCCGTACTGCTGTGGTTGAGCTTGAGCCGCACGGTGACGGTGCTGACACCGGCCCGGCTGGTGGACTCGACGTAGTCCACTCCGCCGATCGCCGATACGACGCGTTCGATCGGGGTGGTCAGAAAGCCGCGCACGGTCTCGGCACTGGCGCCGTAGTAGACCGTGGTGATCACGATCGATGAGCTCTCGACCTGCGGATACTGCTGCACCGGCAGCGTGGTGAGCGCGCGCCAGCCGACCAGCACGATCACCAGGTTGACGACGACCGCGAGGACCGGATGCTTGATGAAGATGTCGGTGAACGAGCGGCGGCCGCCGCTCTCGTCCTGGCTCGCCATCACTTGCTCCCGTTCCCCTGACCGCTGTCGTTCGCGGCCGCCGAATCAGCCACCGCCACCAGCACGCCCTCGCGCAGCTTGAACGAGCCTGACGTCGCCACCTGCTCGCTGGCCTCGAGGCCGGAGTGGATCAGCACCTCATCACCCAGCACCGTGCCGCTTCGAACCGTGCGCACGTGGGCGCGGGTCTTCCCCTTGTCGTCGGCGGTCAGCACGAACACGTGATCGCCCTGCGGCCCCTTGCGGAGCGCGCTCACCGGGACCGCGACCGCCTTCCCGAGCGGACCGACGGGAATCCGCACCCGCACCGAAGCTCCGGGAGCGGGGGCGTTCTCGGTGTGCTCGATGCGAGCGCGAACCATCGCGTTTCGGGTGGTAGAATCGACGCGGGAGTCCACCGCAACGATCTTCGCTGCTGTTGGCGCCGAGTCGCCCACGACGAACACGTCCACGGTGCTGCCGACCCGAAGCGCCGCCGCGGCCCGCTGCGGCACAGTGAAATCCACGTGCACCGCGTCGCCCACGCTCTGCAGCGTCGTGAGCTGGGTGCCTTCGTCCAGATACTGGCCCGGATGCACGTCGGCCAGACCCACCCGCGCGCGGAATGGAGCGCGGATGATCTTCTTGGCGATGACCGCGCGGGTCCGCGCGATCTGCGCCAGCGCTACCGCGCGCGCCGCTTGAGCCTGGTCTACCTCCTCCTGCGAGGTAGCCTGGTGCTCCCGAAGCCGCGTGAGCCGGTCGAGCGTGGTCTTGGACAGCCCCGCCTCGGCCTCCTGGGCCTCGAGCTCGGCCTGCTCGACCGAGGCGTCGAGTGTAACAAGTACGTCACCGGGCTCGACGATCTGCCCCGGCGTGAGCCGGACGTGCTTGACCGTGCCGGCTAACTCGTTGCGAAGGGTGATCGAACGAAGCGCCAGCACCGTTCCGATCGAGGTGGTGGAGGGTCGGTGTTCGACCTCTCGCGCCAGGGCGGCG
>DASSUE010000182.1:0-12572 GCA_035707305.1 Gemmatimonadales bacterium | reverse complement strand
GAGCCCCATTGGAGCATGGTGAACGCACCCGGCGGCCGGCTGGGCTGGGTGCCCACCGACTCGATGTTTCGGCTCCGGAGCCTGTGACGGTGGCCCGCCGCGTTGCCATCCTGCCGGATGCCGTGGCCGACCAGATCGCGGCCGGTGAGGTCGTGGAGCGGCCCGCGTCAGTCGTCAAGGAGCTGGTCGAGAACGCGCTTGATGCCGGTGCCTCCCGGGTGCAGGTCCGATTGGAAGACGGCGGAAAGTCGCTGGTCGAGGTGAGCGATGACGGCTGCGGGATGGGACGTGAGGATGCCATCCTTGCGCTCGACCGGCACGCGACCAGCAAGATCCGAAGCGCAGCCGACCTGGTGGGTGTTCGAACCTTCGGCTTCCGGGGCGAAGCACTGCCGGCGATCGCGTCGGTCTCACGGCTCGTTCTCACTACCGCAGAGGACGACGGCGAGGCAACCGTGCTCACGGTGACCGGCGGACGACTCGACCGCGTCGAGACCGCGGCTCGTCGGCGCGGCACCACCGTCGCGGTGCGCAACCTGTTCTTCAACACGCCGGCCCGCCGCAAGTTTCTCCGCTCCACGGCGAGCGAGGGCCGCGCAGCACACGACGCGCTCGCGACGCTCGCGCTGGCGCATCCTGATCGCGGGTTTGATCTGGAAGTGGAGGGGACCTCTCGTCTGAACGTTCCGCCGGATCAATCGCGCGAGGAACGCCTGGCAGGCGTATGGGGACGCGAACTCGCGGCGACGCTGGTGCCGGTCGGCTTCGCGTTGGGCGGCTTCCGGGTCGAGGGCCTGGTGCAGCGGCCGGCCGATGCGGCACCGACCGGACGGCGGACCCAGCTCTTCGTCAACGGCCGTCCGTTTCGCGATCCGTTCCTTGTGCGGGCGGCCGAGGCGGGCTATCGCGCCGCGATCCATCCCGGCGACCGCCCCAGCCTGTTCCTCGCCATCGAAGTCGCTCCCGGAGACGTGGACGTCAACGTCCATCCGGCGAAGCTGGAGGTGCGCTTTCGAGAGCGGGTAGGGGTGGAGCGTGCCGTCGAGGAGGCGGTGCGCACTGCGCTGGGAGTACTGATGGCCGCGGCCCCACTGCGCGAAGCTCGCATCGGTGAGTGGGAGGCTGCACGGGCGAGCGGCTATGCGGCGCCTGACTCGGCGACGGAGTTGCCTCTCTCCATCGGCACGGCGGCGGCGGCGCCCCGCGACGATACGTTCAGCGTGCCACTGCTCCAGGTATTCGACACGTACATCGTGTACCAGTCTCCTGACGGTGTCGTCATCGTCGACCAGCACTCCGCGCACGAACGAATTCTCCATGAGGCGACGATGGCAGAGCTCGCCAGCGGCCGCGCCGCGTCGCAGCAACTGCTGCTCCCGATCACTATCGAGCTCACCGACGAGGAGCTGGAGGCGGTCGAGAGCTATGGGCCAGAGCTCCACGCCGTCGGGTTCGAGGTGGATGCGTTCGGCGGACGTGCTGTCGCCATACACGCCGTGCCCGCGCCCCATCCCTTGTTCGACGCGGCGGCCTGCTTTCGCGAGATGATCGCCGACCTCGCGCGCGGCCGTTTCGGCGGCTGGGCCAATCGGCTCGAGCGCTTTGCGGCTACCTACGCCTGCCGGGCCGCCGTGAAAGCCGGCCAACGCCTCAGCGAGCCGGAAATGCGGCGGCTCCTGCTCCGTCTGTTCGAGACCGACCTGCCGCCGCACGACGTGCACGGCCGGTCCACCATCGTGCAACTTCCCCGCGACGAGCTGGAACGCCGGTTTGGTCGCCGTTAGCGTCCCCGTCATCGTGGGACCAACGGCGGTCGGGAAAACCGCCGTCGCGCTGGCGCTGGCGCGGCATTGGCCGCTCGAGGTCGTGAGCGCCGATTCACGCCAGGTGTATCGCCGTCTAGACATCGGTACCGCCAAGCCGACCCCCCGCGAGCGGGAGCGAGTGCCGCACCTCGGGCTCGATCTCGTCGAGCCGGGCGAGCGCTACAGCGCCGGTCAATTCGCAAAGGACGCCGAACGATCGATCCGCGAGGTTCGCGGCCGGGGCCACTTCCCGGTCGTGGTCGGCGGAACCGGGCTCTACGTGAAGGCGCTGGTGGACGGATTGTTCCTGGAGCCGCCGCTCGATCCGGAGGGCCGCCGCGCCATCGCGGCGTGGACCGCTGCGTTGGCACCCCGCGAGCTACTGCGCTGGGCGTCGCGACTCGACCCCGGGTTCCGGGGCGGTGGTCGCCAGCGCGCGGCTCGCGCGGTGGAGGTCGCCCTGCTCACCGGGCGGTCGCTGACTTGGTGGCAGCAGGAGGCGCAGAGCCGGGGGACGGTCGATCCCTGGTACGTCGTGCTGACGACGCCGCGCGCGGTTCTCCACCAGCGGATCGGCCATCGGGCCGAGGAGATGGTCCGGCGCGGCCTGATCGAAGAGGTGGCCGCCGTGCTGTCGGAGGGGCACGCGGCGCATGCTCCGGGGCTGGACGGCATCGGCATTCGGGAGGCGGTCGAGTACCTTCACGGCAAGCGTCCGCGCGACAGCGTCGCCGAGGCCGTCGCAGCCGGCACTCGGCGCTACGCCAAACGGCAGGAGACCTGGTTCCGGCACCAGCTCTCGGGGCCGGTGGTCACGCTCGACGCGACCCGCGGACCGGATCGTCTGGCGGACGAGATCGCCACCGCCTGGACGAGGAGGCCCACCCCATGAAGCTCGGCATCACCTGCTACCCCACGTACGGCGGCTCGGGGGCCGTGGCGACCGAGCTCGGGCTTGCTCTGGCCCGGCGGGGCCATGAGGTGCACTTCATCACCTACGACTCGCCGTTCCGGCTGCGCAGCTATGCCGAGCGGGTGTTCTTCCATCAGGTCGAGACTCGCATCGGCCGCTATCCGCTGTTCGACCACTATCCCTACACCCTCGCACTCGCGTCGAAGCAGCATGAAGTGGTGCTGCGTGAGGAGCTCGACCTGTTGCACGTGCACTATGCCATCCCGCACGCGACGACCGCCTGGCTCGCGCGCGAGATGCTCAAAGGAACCCGCGACCTGCGGTTCATCACCACCTTGCATGGCACCGACATCACCCTGGTCGGCCAGGAGGCGCATTTCCACTCGATCACCAAGTTCTCGATCGAGAAGTCGGATGCGGTGACAGCGGTCTCGAATTATCTGCGGGACGAGACGTACCGTGCGTTCGGCTGCATGGGATGCGACGTCCGTTCGATTCCCAACTTCGTGAACCTCGACGAGTACGCCCCCGCGCTCGAGCCGCGGCGGGAGTCGTTCGTTCCCGAAGGTCACAAGCTGATCACGCACGTATCGAACTTTCGAGAGGTCAAGCGGGTTCGCGATGTGGTGCGCGTGTTTGCCCGGGTGCGACGGGCCATGCCGGCCACACTGCTGATGGTGGGCGATGGACCGGAGCGGGCCGACGCCGAACGCGAGGCGGAGGAGCTGGAGGTCGCGCACGATGTGCGGTTTCTCGGTCGGATCGACTCAGTGGCGCGGCTGCTCCAGGCGACCGACTTGTTCCTGCTGCCGTCGCAGACCGAATCGTTCGGGCTGGCAGCGCTCGAGGCGATGGCGTGTGGCGCGCCCGTGGTGGCGAGCCGCGCCGGTGGATTGCCCGAGGTCATCGAGGACGGCGTCACCGGTATTCTGGAGCCGCCCGGATCGGTGGAGGCGATGGGCCGGCGTGCGATCGAGCTGCTTCGCGACCCCCCGCGGTACTCCGCCATGCGCCAAGCCGCCATCGAGCGGGCACGGCAGTTCTCAGCCGATCGCATCGTGCCGCAGTACGAAGCCCTGTATGAGGAAGTGCTGGCGTGGACGTAGGCGCCGCCTGGGAGCTTCATCCGCTCGCCAAGGCGGCGATTCTCGGCCTCGTCGAAGGCGCCACCGAGTTCATCCCGGTCTCATCCACCGGACACCTGATCATCGCCGGCAATTGGCTCGACTTCGAAGGTCAGCGTGCCAGCGTGTTCGAGGTGTTCATCCAGCTGGGGGCCATCCTGGCGATCGTCTGGCTGTACCGCGCCCGGCTGGCTCGGCTGCTGTCCAGCCTGGCGTCGGATCCAGGGAGCCGGCGGCTCGTCTGGGGCATCGGACTCGCTTTCCTGCCTGCCGCGGTCGTCGGGCTGGTCGCCCACGATGCCATCAAACGCTATCTCTTCAACCCGGTTTCGGTCGCAGCGGCGCTGGTGGCGGGCGGGTTGGCGATGCTTGCCATCGAGTGGCGCCGGCCCAAACCTCGAATCCATTCCGTCGACGATGTGCCGCCGGCGACCGCGCTGGGCATCGGTCTCGCGCAAGTGCTGTCCTTGATCCCCGGCGTATCGCGGTCGGGGGCCACCATCATGGGCGGTTACTGTCTGGGGCTTAGCCGGGCGGCAGCGACCGAGTTCTCATTCTTTCTCGCCATTCCTGTCATGTTCGCGGCCAGCGGCTACGACCTGCTCAAGAATCTCAGTTTGCTGTCCGCTGCCGACGTGCCGGTGTTCGCGACCGGATTCGTCGTATCCTTCGCGTCCGCGCTCGTCGGCGTCCGGTTGTTCGTCGGATTCGTGTCCCGGAGCACGTTCGTACCGTTCGCGGTCTACCGGATCGCGTTCGGCATCACCCTCCTGCTGTGGTACCGACAACGGGTCGCGTGAGCGGCGGCGCTCCGGTGTACCGGCTGGACGTGGTGGACTCCACCCAGGACGAGGCGCACCGCCTGGCAGCGTCCGGAGCGCCTGCCGGCACGGCCGTCGTCGCGGAGCGCCAGCGCGCGGGTCGCGGCGCGCGGGGGCGACGGTGGGAATCGCCCCGGGGCGGTCTGTGGATGAGCGTCGTCAGCCGCCCGGCCGACGGCGCCGGGGTGGAGCTTCTCAGCCTTCGCGCCGGGCTCGCCGCGGCGGCCGCGCTGGACGGCCTGGGCGGATTTCCGGGCGTCGCGCTCAAGTGGCCGAACGACGTGATCGTCGACGGGCGCAAGGTGGGCGGGATTCTGTGCGAGGCTCGATGGCAGGGCGACCAGCTCGCCTGGGTGGCGGTCGGTGTCGGCCTGAATGTGCGGAACCCGCCACCCGAGGGGACGCGGCTACCGGGAGCGGCCCTGGCGGAGTGGCGACCCGATCTCACCGTGGACGAGGTCTTGCGTCCACTGCTCGCCGAGCTGCACGGTCTCGACCACGGCGGTCCGACCCTCCGACGGCCGGAGCTTGCCGCGTGGCACCGCCGCGACTGGCTCAGAGGACGCACGCTGCGCATGCCGGTTGTGGGCACCGCTGAAGGGATCGACGCCGACGGCGCCCTGCGAGTGCGGCGCGCCGACGCCAGCGTCGAGCTGGTGCGAAGCGGCGATGCCACGCCGGCCATCGAATTTTGACCGATCGATCACCAAGGAATCGTCATGCGTCTTCTCCTGCGCACAATGGTCCTTCTTTCAAGCGTCTCGTTCGCCGCCCAGGCTGTGGGCGCCCAGCAAGCGCCCGACTCAGTGCTCCGCCGCGATCTGCTGCGGGAGTTGATCGAGATCAATACCAGCGACTCGGCGGGACACACTCGCGAGGCTGCCGAGGCGATGGCCCGCCGCCTACTTGCAGCCGGGTTTGCTCCGGCCGACGTGCAGGTGATCGGCCATCACCCGCGGTATCAGAACCTGGTGGCCCGCTATCGGGGCAGCGGCGCTGCCAAGCCGGTCCTCCTCATGGCCCACCTCGACGTGGTCGACGCGCGCCGCGAAGACTGGTCGTTCGACCCTTACGAGTTCCGGGAAGCCGAAGGGTGGTACTACGGGCGGGGCACCGCGGACAACAAAGCCGGCGCCGCGATGCTGGTCGCGAACTTCATCCGCCTCAGGCGCGAAGGGTTCGTGCCCGATCGGGATCTCATCATTCTTCTCAGCGCGGACGAGGAAACCAACGGCGACGCGATCGCGTGGTTGCTTCGGGCGCGCCGTGCGCTGGTGGACGCCGACTACGCGCTCAACACCGATGGCGGCGGCGGTGAGCTGGTGAACGGGAAGCACGCCACATTCACGGTACAGACCGCGGAAAAAGTGTATCTCAGCTTCCAGCTTGAGGTGCGGAACAAAGGGGGGCACAGCTCGGTGCCCTCGCCCAATAACGCGATCTATCGATTGAGCGAAGGGCTGACCCGGCTGGCGCACTTCTCGTTTCCGGTGCGTCTGAACGAGACGACCCGCGCGTTTCTGATTCGCGCCGCTCCAGGTCGCCCGCCGGCCGAGGCCAATGCCATGCGGGCGGTGGCCCGGCGTGAGGATCCGCAGGCGGTGCGTCGATTGTCGGCGCAGCCGCACCGCAACGCGCTGCTCCGAACGACATGCGTGGCGACCCGGCTCTCCGGCGGCCACGCCGACAATGCGCTGCCGCAGGTGGCCCGCGCAACGGTGAACTGCCGCATGCTTCCGGACCACCCGGCCGACAGTGTGGAAGCCTCACTCCGGCGCGCGCTCGCGGACACCGCGATCATCGTCTCGCGCATCAATGAGCCACGCCCGAGTCCGCCCTCGCCACTCCGCCCGGACGTGATGCAGCCGGTGGAACGGCTCGTAGGCGAGATGTGGCCCGGCGCGGCGGTGGTGCCCGAGATGTCGATGGGAGCAACCGACGGCCTGTTCACCCGCATCGCGGGCATCCCGACCTACGGCGTGAGCGCGATCTTCGACGATCCGAACGACGTCCGGGCGCATGGCCGTGACGAGCGGGTCAACGTCAAAGCATTTCACGACGCCGCGGAGTTCTGGTATCGTTTGGTCAAGACGCTGACCGGTCCCGACCTCAAGAGCTGACCGCCCGCATGCTCCTCACGCTCGACGTCGGCAACACCGAGATCACCCTCGGCCTCTTTCGAGGCCGAGAGCTCGAAGCGCATTGGCGGCTCACGACCAATCCCGACCGAACACCGGACGAGTGGGCGGCATCCGTTGCGGCATTTCTGGATCACGCGGGGCGGTCGCCAAATGAGGTGCGGGCCGCTTGTCTCGCATCGGTGGCGCCGGCAGTCACCCAGAGCATCGCCGAGGGTATCGAAACGACGACCGGATCCCGGCCGGTCGCGGTCGACGCGCGGTCGCCGCTTCCTGTGACGCTCGATGTGGACGAGCCACTCAGCGTTGGCGCGGATCGGGTCGTGAACGTGCTTGCGGCGTCGGAGCTGTATCGGGCCGACACCATCGTGGTTGACTTCGGGACCGCCACGACGTTCGACTGCGTCACCGCCGACGCGCGATTCATCGGCGGCGTCATCATGCCCGGCCTTCGCACCTCGGCCGATCAACTCACCCGGCGGGCGGCCAAGCTGCCGGCCACCGAACTGATCCCACCCGAACGTGCCATCGGACGCCGCACCGAGGACTGTATCCGGGCTGGCGTGCTGTTCGGCACCGCCGACGCCGTGGACGGCATGGTGCAGCGTATCCGGGCTGAATGGCCCGGCGGCGGGTCACCCGGCGTGGTGGGAACGGGAGGCCTGGCCCGGCTGGTCGCCCCGTTGACGCGCAGCATCGCACGGGTGGATCCCGATCTTACCCTCCGCGGGCTTTCGCTCGCGGCCCGGCACCTCGGCCTCACCTGGTGAGCGCACCCGAATGGGCTCGGGCGGGCCGGCGCCAAGCTGGCTACCGCCTCCTCGGTCCAGGTCTCGCCTACCTGCTCCACACCCGCCCGGCCGAGTGGCCGATCATGGCCGCGCACACCACACTGGGGTCGATACTCGCCGTCGGGCTCGACGGCATCATGCGTGGGGAACGCCTGGGCCCCGCGCTGGCCGGCCTCGGAGCGTGGGTCATCGGCTTGAATGGCGGGACTCTCGCCGTCAACTCCGCGTTTGATCGCGACGAAGGCGACGTCGCATACCTGCGGTCGCCCCCGCCACCACCCCGGCGTCTGTTCGCCTTCGGGGTCGGGCTGATGCTCGCCGGCCTCGGCGTGGCCTGTCTCTTGTCCCGCAGTTATCTGGCCGCCTACGCCATCTGCCTGGTCATGTCGCTCGCGTATTCGGTTCCGCCGCTGCGCCTCAAGGCGGTGGCCGGAGCCGACTGGGTGATCAACATGTGGGGCTTCGGCACCCTGACGCCGTTCGCCGGCTGGGCCGCGACAGGCACGGCAGTATCGCCCGCAGGCTGGCTCGTGTTGCTGGCGTTCTGCCCGCTGTTCGCCGCGTTCTATCCGCTCACCCAGCTCTATCAGATGGACGAGGATCGCCGCCGTGGCGACCGGACCCTGGCCCTACGTCTCGGCGCGCGGCGCAGCCTCATCGTTGCTGCGGTATGTGCGTCGCTGGCGTTCGCGCTCCTGGCCGCCGCAGGCGTTCGGGCCGGATGGCGCGTCGGCGATGACGTCTGCCGCTGGGCTCTGCTTGCAGCCGCGGCACTCGGCTGGTTCGGCGTTTTGGCTCCCTGGCTGACCGGGGCCGCACGGTGGTCGCCCTCCGCCCATCAGCGCGCCATGTATGGCGCCCTGGGGGCGTGGGCCGTCACCGACGTGGCGGTGGCTGTGGCGTGGGGAACCTGAGCTTGGATATACTTGATCCGCGCTGCCGGCAGGCGACACACCTCGTTGGGAGCACCCATGGCAACGGCGGTGGAACTCCAGGGCGACGTCGATCGCACCGACATCCCTCACATCGTCCGGGCGTCGTTCCAGCTCGGCCTGGCCGAGTGCGTCGTCGTGTTCCTGATGTCGCTCGCGAGCCGATTTCTCACTGGACCGGTCGAGACCGTCGTGCTGGCTGTGCTCCTGGTCGTGGGCCTTGCGTTGGTCAGCGGGTTGCCCGGGTTGTGGACCCGCGCCCGCACCATTGAGGGCATCGCGGGTGCCGCCGGTATCGGACTGGGCGCGGCTGCCGTGTACCTGTTGGTGGACGTAGCCGTCCTGCAGCCGATCGGCACCTACAGCAACCGCTGGCGGGAATTGGGCGGAGGCAGCAATTGGTGGTACCACCCGGTGTGGTGGATGGTGGGTACCTATCTCCCCTGGATGGGAGCGTGGTTCTTCGCCCACCAGGCCGCAAAGGGCGAGGCCCCGTCCATCGTTAAGCTCATGCTCTCCTCGCTGATCTTTGCCGTACTCCTGGGCGCGGCCGCGGTGCTGATTCATTTTCCGGGCGCTGCCTGGTCGCTCCCGACGTTCGGCGTGGCGTTCTTGCCCGGGATTGCCGCCGCGGTGCTTGTCTCGGGATTGGGGCTCCGCCGTCACTAGATGCGTTGGCTGCGGGCGCTCCTACGCGTCTTCGGATGGCTGCTCACGCCGTTTCTCGCGTGGGCAGCTTCGTTTTTTGGGGCCGTTGTTGGCGCGCTCCTTGCCATGCGGGTACGTGAGCCGCGCAACGGGATCTTGGTCACCGCCGTGGTGGGCGGGGTTGTCAGCTTCGTGGCGATCCATCTCTGGCTCCGGTTCCTGCGGCGACATCGCGAAATCCGTGAGGCTCTGGCGGTGAGCGCGGAAGGAACACCGCTGCTGGTCGAGGAGGAGCTCGCCAAGAATGACGAACAAGGCCGGCAGGAAGAGCGGTAGCGGCGGGGTTCTTGTCATTCTGCTTTGCGGCACGTCGGCATGCGAACGCGCGGCGCCACCGCCTGACACGCCTGCGGGGCAGGCACCCGCGGACGCGCCCGCCGCTCCGCCGGCAGTACGGGTGCTCACGGTAGCGGGCGGCGAGGTCTGGTTCGGCGATGCGCGCGAGGGACAGGACTCGTCCGGCGGCCGCTGCGTCGAGCGCACCCTGGAGATTCGCGGCCCGGCCGGACGCAGGATCGTTCCTCTGCTCTACACGCTGGACACCCCGACCGTGGTGGACGATTCCACGATTCGGGCCCGACTGTTCACCAATTGCCAGCCGGGTCCGACCTATCGGGTCGACCTGCGGACCGGACTGCCGGTGCGTAAGGACCCATGATCGGCCGTCGGAGCGTCAGGTTGCCACGGCTGTTGCGGGCCGCAGCCTGCGCAGTTGCCGCGCTCGTCACGCCGTTCAGTGCGTCGGCGCAGGGCGTCCATGCCGAGGTCGGACACCTGCTGGAGCGCGACGGTTGGACCTCGTTCCGGCTTGGGATCGACCGAACCATTGTCGCACCTATCGGCGTCTCGCTCTTCGGCATTCATCTTCGCGACCAGAGCCTGCTGGGGCGCCGGCATTGGGGCGGCGGCGCGGACCTGGTGTTGCTGCGCGGCCGTAGCTCGGGCCCGTATCTGGTGGGCGGGGTCGCGGCCGGGTTTTCCAGCGATTCACTCGACGACTGGTGGCACTCGTGGTCCGCTGGTGGCGGATATCAGTTGGTTCTGGGCGGCGCTCTGGCGCTTGCCGGCGAAGCGCGCTGGCGTAGCGTATCGCCGGACCGCCGCGACGGCCTGGAACTGTCCGTTCGTTTGGGCGCACTGTTCGGCGGGCGGCCGCCGCGCGCTCGACGGACGCCGACCGAGTCGGCCCCCGAGGTTCTCCCGCCGCCAGGGGGCGCGCCCAGCTTCGCCGGCCCCGACGCACCACTCCCGCCTGCGGATACCGAGCGTTCCCCAGCCTCAGCACCTTCTCTCACTACGGTCGCCGAGGAATCCCGGGGCGCCGCGACGGATCTCGCCGACTCGGTGGTGGCGACGGCACTCCAGGCGCTGGGAGCCAGCTATCGGCTTGGGGGCACGACGACCGACGGGTTCGATTGCTCTGGCCTGATCCAGCACGCGTACGCCACGCATGGCATCAAGCTTCCGCGGGTGAGCCGCGATCAAGCGCGCGAGGGCGAGCCGGTGAAGCGCGACCTCGAGGCGCTACGCCCGGGCGACATCCTCACCTTCTCACAGCGGGGCGGTCGCGTCACGCACGTCGGCCTGTACCTCGGCGACGGCCGATTCGTGCACAGCGCACGGCGAGGTGTCCAAGTCAGCACGCTGAGCAGTTCCGACCCACACGGTCGGTGGTATTGGAAGCGGTGGGTTGGCGCGCGGCGGATAGTGACGGGTGACGAGTGACAATAGACGAGTGACGAGTGATCCAAGGCGACTCGTCACTCGCTACTCGTAGCTTGTCACTCCCGGGGTTGATTGTGGTCCGCGTGCTCCTCGTCGGCGCGCTTCGCTCCACTGTGGGACCCATGCCCGGAGCCGGCGGCGCCGGCTGAGGCGCCGTGATGACCGTGTTCACCGGTTTGCACCGGAGCAGCGACATCTTCGTACCCGGGCACCTTTAGCGACGCGAGATCCCGCCGCATCACCGCATCGCTGGTATCCACCGCGGGCCACTTGCTCATGTCGTCGGGCACGAACAACCCGACCATGTGCGCCATCGCTCCGTCAACCCGAAGCTGATCGGTCGGATTGTCGTACACGCCTACGACACGGTAGCGGTGGTTGGGCTTGAGCTTGAGGCCTTCGCCGCTGACACCGAACAGCTTGCGGCTTACGGCCAGCACCTTCCCGGTGGAATCCCGTCTCGCCGTGACGCGGGTCAGCTCCTTCCCGGATTCGGCGTCCAACAGCTTGACCATGGTACCGTAGTCATGGAGGTGTCCGCCCACGCCGAGCAGCCGTCCCCCCATCGGGAGCGTAAACTCGTGGGCTTTCTCCGATCGGCCGGGGGGGACATCGAACGTGTTGCTGCCGCCCACGGTCAGGTTCACGTCCATGTAGAGCGGCAATGAGGTGACCGGACGGGGGTTCTGGTTGGTCGGCGTCCAGAGCATGGTGTACCTGAGGTACACGCCGTCCAGGTCCTTGCCGCTCTCGTTGTGCCACATGATGTAGAAGCCGAGGTCCATCCCTTTGGACATCGGAACACCAATCGTCTTCGGTACCGACGCATCGTCGGTCTCGCTGCCCGCGCCGGCGATGCGCTCCACCGCCGAATAGAGCAACTGGCGGCGGTCGAAGTTCACCACGATCATGTGGTGCATCAGCCGCCGGTCGAGCACGTTGCCCTTCGCGTCCACGATCTCGTAACGGAATCCGCGGAACCACCCATCCACCGGCCATTCGAAGTGCTGGATCGGCGAGTCCTGGCTGCCGGCCGCGCCCTCCATCATCGCGTGGTCTTCCATCGGCGGCATGTTGGGCAGAGTCCACGGCCCGGTGGTCAGCGTGACCTCGTGCCGAGACGAATCCACCGTGACCGACACCGGGGGCGGATCCTGCCGAGCCGGCGGACAGACTGCCGTGGCGGCGCTTTCGGGGCATATGGCTGCCGCGAGGGTGAGCGCGCTCAACAACGACATCCGAAGCTCCTGGGCTGAAGCCAAAACCGACGGGCGGACGTGCTGACCAACCGCGCAATCGGCGGAAAAGTTTTCGGCGGCCCGGCCGGGAAGTCAAGCCTGGTACCGGGAAAAGGCGCTTGACTCTCGAGCGCGGGATCTTATACTTGGCGGCGAGTCTTGGCAGTCTCGCATTCCGAGTGCTAGGCCGCCCGGATCCGAACCTGCCAAGTCAGCTTGTTACAAAGAGTTACAAGTTTACGTCAACCTGTTGTGGAGGCGCCAGATGGCGACGGCAACGGCGAGCAAGACCAAGAAGGACCTCAAGATCCAGCCGCTCGAGGATCGGGTGGTCATCCAGCCGAGCGAGGAGACGGAGTCGATGCGGGGTGGGCTGT